>NZ_JAJBJC010000012.1 GCF_021811825.1 Candidatus Anadelfobacter sociabilis
TTTCCTGAATTTATAAAATCCGTATTCCTCTAATTTATTTGGTATCTCTCCTATTTGTGATTTATACATCCTAAATAGCGCATTAAGCACTTTTCTCCCATATATTTCACTTGCTTTTGCTATTTTCTGTATCGATATTATATCCTCATTGGCTTGCGGATCAATGGACTATCTGTCTATTATTATAGGTATTATTCGATTTGTCATATAAAGCTCATAACATATAACTATATAATTGATTATTAGCTTTCACAAATTTGTTATTCTCCACTCTCATCATTTATAATAGATAAGATTTAAATCTTAATATCTTTTGAGGTATCAGAAAATCTCCCATTACTTTAACAAAGTACTCTTATCTATTCTAGAATTTGCTTTTAATTCTAATTTTTTTATGAGGATTTGTTGGAAAATTGATAATATATTACTCCAAGTCCAATATACAACTAGTCCAGAAGGAAATGAAGAAAACATATATGTAATAATAAACGGCATAGCTTTTATCAATTTTGCTTGAGTTGGATCTACTGGCTGTGGATTGAGTGCTTGTTGTATAAACATTGTAATGCCCATTAATATAGGCATTATCCCAATCATCATAAATCTAGGAGGATTCCACTCAATCAATCCAAAAAAATTAAATATAGAGGTAGGATCTGCGGATGAAAGATCATGTATCCAGCCAAAAAATGGAGCGAAGCGCATTTCTATAGTGATAGATAATACTTTATATAAAGATATGAAAATAGGCATTTGAAGTAATATAGGCAAGCATCCAGAAAGGGGGCTAATTCCTTCTTGTTTATACATTGAAGTTATGGCTTTTTGTAAAGCCATAGGATTATTTTCATAAGATATACGCAATTTTTGAATTTTTGGTTGTAAATCTTTCATGTGATTCATACTTTTGAAACCTTTGTGCGCCAAAGGAAATAGAGCAATTTTTACTACTATTGTAAGTAGCAATATTGCTAATCCGAAGTTGCCAATTATTTTATAAAAATACACTAAAAGCATTAGAATTGGTTTTGTAATAAAATATAATATACCAAAGTCTATGGCTCTATCAAAAAGAGGAATATTGTATTGCTGTGAATATTTTTCCAAACAATTTAATTCCTTTGCTCCAATAAATAAATGATTTGTTATAGATTGTTCAAAAGTCTTAATACTGTTATTATTATTATTTAAATTTTCTTGTATGAGATCAATTTGTGTAATTCCAATATTCTCGTTATGTGCAGCTTTATATGATATTCTTGCCTTTTCTTTACTCAATTTTTCTTCGCTAAAGTGTGTTGGTATTGCTGTAACTAACCAATATTTGTCAGAAAATCCTATCCAATGAATATCTTTTTCATAGATTTTTGCTTGAGTCTTTCGCAAATCGTCCTGTGATATCTCCTTTAAAGAATTTTTTATAACACCTATTACTTGAGGCATTGATTCTGATTTATCAGAACTTTTGCGCATTATGCGTTTTATAGATATATAGTTACGAATATTATTGCTATAAGCTGGGTCTTTTACATTGCAAATAACCGTTTGACGTACTTTGAACATATATCTATTATCCACTGATATATTTATAACAAATTTTGTTCCATGTTTGTTAATCCAATATAAATTTATTTCTTCATTTTGATTTATTTTTTTACTATCTGCGCTCCATTTCGTTGATGATTTGGGTAGGTCTGTGCCATGATCTTTTGAAATCCATCCAAATGTTGCGGTATACATATTTTTATCATCTATAGGAGATAAAAGTGTCATATCACCGCTATTAATGTCTATCGACTGCTTATATTTTTTTAATGTAATATCGTCAATCATTGCGCCTATTAAGTTAATCGATCCTTTTAGATATTGTGTATCTACTAAAATCCTTTGATTATTTGCAATATCGTTTAATATTTTCTCACTTCTATTATATCCAAAAGCTTCTATTCCTATATCTTCTATTTGTTTTTTTATCGATTCTGTATGTGTTTTCTTATATTGCTTAGAGCTCTTATTTTGTTTAGGAACAATAAATGTTTGCCACATTGTTAATAAAATGATTGATAACAATATTGCTATTATAAGCCTATAAGTTTCAGGAATTGTTGTTACTTTTTTCATTTTTATATTAATTTTTACACTAATGATTAAGTCCAGAGGCTAAACGGATAATATATAAAAAATTTTAGAAACAGCTAATTTTTTATTAAATTGATTAATAATTTAATTAAATAACGAGCTTATAATAACAATAATTACAACTGCTGCAAGTTCTAACTACAAGATCTATTGGATTTTAGAGATATCAAATACAATTTATTAGAAGCATTTATTAGAAGCTTGTATAGAGATCTAGAATAAAATACATTAAGAGCTTAATAAAAATCTATATGATGATAATCAATAAACAAAATTTCTTAATAATTGATCTTTTAGTAGCGTTCTTATTTCAAAGGTTATTGATATTAATTATCAAATATTTTTTACCATTTTAAAATCACAAATCACCGTAATATTTGCCTTAGATAGTAATAAATATCTGGACATTTTTATAATATCAATTTATACCTCTCAATCATAGGTGTTGTTGAGTCTGGCACATTTTCTATTGATTATATATTCAGATTATAGTTGATTTCTATAAATTAGTGTATGATCTGTAATGGCTATTTTAATTCCAGCACAATAGTTTGTATCGGTGGTGATTATTACAAGCACATACTAGATACTGTGTTTAATTTTTAAATTATTAACTTTTGTAACAAATGAGATTCAAAAAAAAACATGAAGATGTAGTTTTACAAGAAGATTTTGGGCAATTATTTAAAGAATTTTCTCAAAATGAGAAGAAAGAAGGACAAATGGTCAATGGTCTTGTTATAGGCATAGAAAAAGAATTTGTGATAGTTGATGTTGGGATGAAGAGTGAGGGGCGTATCCCGATTTCCGAATTTTTAAATGATAAAGATAACACAAGTCATATAGATAAAAATCGCAAGATAGATAGTGTCAAAGTTGGAGATAGGTTTGACGTATTTGTAGAGCGCTTTGAAGGGCGTAATGGATATATTATATTAAGTAGGGAACGCGCAATAAAGGATGAGGCGTGGAGAAAATTTGAGTCATTATATGCGCAAGATGCTCAGATAGAAGGAAAAGTTATAGGTAACGTAAAAGGTGGTTTTGCTGTAGAACTAGATGGAATTATAGCATTTTTACCTAGAAGTCAAGTCGATATAAAACCTATACGCGATGTTGCAAATTTAATAGGTAGCAGAGAGCAATTTAAAATACTTAAGATGGATAATGCACAAGGTAATATTGTGATCTCTAGGCGAGCAATATTGGAAGAATCTCGCAAAGAAGCGCGTAATGAGCTGCTATCTCATATAGAAGAAGGAACTATCTTGGAAGGAACCGTGAAAAATATCACAGATTATGGAGCATTTATAGACTTAAAATCAACTGATGGGTTACTCCATATCACAGATATTTCTTGGTCAAAGGTTTCACACCCTTCGGAAGTGTTATCTGTAGGACAAGTATTAAAGGTTATGGTTATAAAGTATAATACAGATTCTCAGCGCATTTCTTTAGGATTAAAGCAATTGACAAAAAATCCATGGGAAGAATTTGAAGAAAAGTATAAAGCTGGAACTAGAGTATGCGGCAAGGTTACAATGATAAAAGATTATGGTGCCTTTGTTGAACTTGAGCCTAATGTTGAAGGGCTTGTATATCACACAGAGATTGATTGGTTAGCTAAGAATATACATCCGCGTAAGCAATTGGATATAAATGATGAGGTAGAGGTAGTTGTACTTGATATAGATATTACAAGACACAGAATTAGTTTAAGTATAAAACAATGCAAGCCTAATCCATGGGAATCATTCATTGCAGTACATCCTGTAGGGACAAGGTTAAAATGCGCAATACGTAATATAACGGATTTTGGAATATTTATAGTACCTGAAGAGAGTGTTGATTTAGAATTAGCTATAATAATGCTTATACCTGCTGGTGAATTATCTTGGGATGAGCCGCCTGAAGTAGTCATGTCACGCCATACTAAAGGACAGATCATTGATTGTGTGATCATTAGTACTGATGTTGAGCGAGAGAGAATTGGAGCAAGTATACGTCAATTAACGGTAGATCCACTAGAAAAAGCTGCTCAAGAGTTTACGGAAAATGTTTCAATGAGCGTTAAAGTAAAATCAATATATAAACATGGTATAGATGTTGAATTAAAGAACAACGTTATTGCGTATATGCCGATTGCAGAATTGTCTTCAAATAAAGAGGACCAGAGAACAGATAGTTGTAAAGAGGGCGATATTATGGAAGTAAAGATGATTGGAGTAGATTTTGCTAAACGTCGTATAGAAGTATCAAAAAGGGCTTTAGAAATTGAAGAAGAAGCGCAATTGAAAGCTAGATATGGCGAAAATGCAAAGTTTTCAGCTACTAGTATAGGAGATCTTTTTGAAGCAATAGATGATAAATAGTAATTTTCTCAAAAAAAGTATACTCTCTTCAAGATTATTTTTGCAAATAACAAAAAATAACAAATTTTATGCATTGTAGTTATTAGTTCCTATTATTTTTTAGTGAGAAAAATTTATTTATTTATT
The DNA here is from genome assembly GCF_021811825.1 of Candidatus Anadelfobacter sociabilis. Lineage (GTDB taxonomy): Bacteria > Pseudomonadota > Alphaproteobacteria > Rickettsiales > Midichloriaceae > Anadelfobacter > Anadelfobacter sociabilis. The sequence goes on from NZ_JAJBJC010000012.1 coordinate 4,638, forward strand.
TGATGCGCCACCTCGCATATAGAGAGAGCGTCTATGTGGGATTATGCATAGTACAGCAGGAGTACGACTCCTACAGGAAGAGAATGTGGGATCCAAAAGAGACTGCCCTCCTTTCTTGTGAAAAGGTTGCTCAAATTTCTCCCAACAAAAGCCCTTAACACTTTAAACATTGCTGGTGACAAAGAGGTTTATGGGTGACAAAAAATAACCTGCACTAAAGTATATCAACAGATCGTTGTAAATACTTTAGATATTCTGATACGCCTTCTTGTGTTGCCTTCATGGCCATATCGCCTTTTTTCCAATTTGCAGGACATACTTCTCCATGTTCACTTACGTGAATAAGAGCATCCAAGGTTCTCACTATTTCATCGATATTTCGTCCTAATTGTAGATCATTAACCATCATGTGTCTTATAATACGATGTTCATCTATTATGAATGTACCTCTTAGCGCCACTCCACCATCCGTCAACACACCGTAGTTTCTAGATATTTCTCTTGTTATATCAGATATCATAGGCAAATTAACCTTGCCTATACCGCCTTTCTCTATCGGCGTATTCCTATACGCACAATGCGTAAAATGAGAATCAACACTAATTGTCGCAGCGAGAGTAGCCCTAGCAGCAAAATCTAAATTATAACTGCTAAGCCTTATTATTTCTGATGGACAGACAAAAGTGAAATCTAATGGGTAGAAAAACAGTACTACCATTTTATAATTTCTCGCAACATCGTATAAATTGAACTCTTCTTCTAATAAGCCATCTGACATAACAGCGGGAGCAGTAAAATCAGGAGCGAGTTTTCCAACTAAAGACATAACAACAACCTGTAACGATAGATAATAAAACTGACTACAGACTAATCTATTTAGGACGATTGATATTGTCAAGTTTATTTTATTATCAATATATAGAATAAATAAAGCTAATGTAATAGCTAGTAATACAGAAAATCTTATTAAGTAGACACACTATTGAGTAATAGGTTATAGGTTATGATGTCATGAAGAAATAAGTGACAGAAGCATGGTATTATGAAGAAGGTATATTGTATGAAGTAAGTTACTATAAATTAATAAATAATAAAATCAGTAACAAATTTAAAATTCTTAAAACTCACAATTTTTGCTTGCCTAATATAAAGCAAAGATATCATTACTAAGTTTAAATATTATCAAAAATATTGTAATGATATAATGATAATATCGTAACAAAATATCATCACTCCTCAAATATGATCTGTATAACTTACATATAGCAAACTTATGTAATGAAGCTGATATTTGGAACAATTGCATTTATATATAAATCGATATAAAATGAAACAATACAATTGTTACATGTAACTAAATATATAGATAAAATCATATAAGGAGGGATTTATGAATAGTGATAATAAAGAATTTGATTCAAAAGAGGGTTTTGATCTTAAAATTGATGATTTAATCAATATTGATCGTGATAAAAGTACCATACCATCATTCTGTAATGATATATCAAAGACATCTCTAGGTAGATTGGTATTTGGTGACAGTAAGGAAGAATCTGACATCAATATAAACAGTGCAATTATAGAAAAAATCGAGAAGATTTCACAATCATTTGATAAGTTATTTGAAGAAAGAAGTGAGGCTTTGTATAAAAAAAATTCAATTAAACATGAAGAAGACGCTTTTGCTGAAAAGATAATACAAAAAGAAAATTATAGTGATAAATCACAAGAAGAGCTTCAATCGAATATAGAAGAGTTTTTTAATAATATAAATGGGATAGCCACGGATCTAACAAATATAAGCACTGAAGCAAGGGCGCGGTATGAAAAATATGTTTTGATTGAAAAAATAGGGAAGTCTATAGAAAGAGAAGAGTTTAGTGACCTTACTAAAATAATTGAAGATAATGACTTTGCATCTCAAGATGAAGATTTAAGTCAATTACTCTTGCTTATTAAAAGTAAAGCTTTTAATGAAGTGGATAAAATTGCAAATATCACACATTTAGCAACGCAATATTCAGCCAAATATATAGATTCACTCATAGATGAAAATAAACGACAAGCTTTTCAGTCAAATATAGATAATAAAATATCAGATATAAAATCATACTTAGAAAATTTTGAAGAGTATGCAGAACAATATATAGAAGATATCAGCAATATTGATGATTATCGGGAAAATATAGCAAAAATTAATGAGTTTATTGGAATCTTTCAAAACAACTTAGAAAAATTAAGTGAAGAGTTGGGGCGAGATTTTTCTTCTTATTTTGAAGAGGGTAAATTAGCTTCATTTGAAGTAGGAAAAATAATCGAGGAGATGCAAACGAATCTTGAAAGTGTTCTAAGTAACACTGAGGAGATGAGTGATTTAATATCGGAAGCAAGAAAAGAGTATGAAGATAAAGAAAGCAAAGTACAAGATAAAGATTTAATGTTCCAAGATACCTTAGCACGAGAGCAAGAAAAAGAGAAGTTTGTTAGGCAACAAATAGAAGAAGATTTAGATTCATTAATAAAATTATCTAATGACGAAACTCTTTTCAACTACAAAACTTTTCCTACTTTAGATCGGCTTAATGGATTTTTAGATGGAGACAAGAATAACACTCAAGTAATTAAAGATAGCATAGAATTACTAAGGGAGGATTTTTTAAATTCTAAGGTAGGATATATCAAGGAAAAATTGAAAGACGTTAAAAATGTAAGTCTAAGTCAATTAGCTGAAACTAAAATGATTGATAGTGATTTCATAAAGCAGCTTAAAGATTATATGCCTAATATAGAACAATTTTATTTCGATATAGATCTTCATGAGGAAAGCGATGATCGTTTAAAAATCTTCCGAGCTGAAAAAATCTTACAGGCTGTAAAAGAAAATTATGGTAATAGTGTAAGGGTAAATATAGAACAAGACATATATTTAGATCAATTCTTTCAACAAAATGATCTATATTTAGAAAAGAAAAATATTACTGCAGAAGATTATCTTAATTTGTTAAAGACAAGAAAGATCGAGATAGGAGATCGCAACTATGATAAAGATTACGAAAAACCATATAATGAAATAGTAGAGACTCTTGTTTTATCTTTTGGAGCGGATTTTACTCAAGATGATGATCAAAAAATACTAAAAAAAATCTTAGATGAGAGATTTGATTCTTGTAAGAAGCTTAAGAAAGTTCAAATCAACATTGATGAGAATAATAAAGACTTTCAAACAGTATTAGATAGTATAGCAAATAAAAATGTAGGAATTGTAATCACTGAGGAACATAAAAAACGTTATAACTTACCACAAGTTGAATTCAAAACGAGAGATGATTATTATAAACAATTGGAAGAAGTAAGGCGAAAGGCGGAACTGGAGGAAAAAGCAAGACTAGAGGCAGCAAAAGAAGCTAGAAGAATTACGAAAGAAAGACAAAAATCTGAAAATGAGCGCGCACAAAAAGAAGAAGAAAGACGAAAGGTAGAACTAGAAGAAAGAAAAAAAGCAATGCAGATAGCAGAAGAAAAAAGACGAAAGGCGGAATTTGAAGAAGGAGAAAGACGAAAGAGAGATGATACTTTAGAAGATGAATTTGGTGATGAATTTTTTAATGCAGATGATCAAGATCATAGTGATGAAATAATTGAAGATCAAGATCTCTACAATAATGATAGCTTTAATGAGATACCGCAAACCTCGCCTCATGTACTCCCCGCACAAGAAAATGAGAAGCAAGTTGATGTTAATTTAGTAAAAAGGATTCAGGGTGCTTGGCGTGCTTGGCTCGATAGAAGAAATAAAGGTATATCGAATAAGGATGTAGTAGAAGAGAAAGTACTAGAAGATGATTTAGGCAAAGACAAGAAGAAGGAAATAGAGAATGAAGTACAAAATAATGTGATAGAAGCTGTAAAAGAGCCTAAAGTAGATTCGATCATCGAGCCAATAAATCATAATATAAATAATAGTGAGAATGCTGAAATAGTTAATCTAGAAAGTCAAGATTTGCGATCGAGTAAAATTAAAGTCACAGAAGATAATGATGATGATAAGCTAATTAATAGAAGAAATGATAAAAAAATCTATGAAGAAAAATTACTAGAAGAACCAGAAGTACTAGACAAAACAGAAACAGAAGAAATATCAGAAATAGAATCAGTAGAAGAACGAGAAGAAATACCAGAAATTTTCACTCTCGTAAGTGGTAAAAAACGCCAGGAGAATTTGTTTATAAGCGAATATAAAGACCAAAGAGAAGAAGTGCCAGATAAGCACTTGGATATGAATGATGAAAAGAAAAGGCCAGAAATTCTTAAAAATAGAAATAAACTTCTAGAAAAAAAACTAAAAGATCCAATCATTGAGCCAATAAATCAGCATTCAGTACCAAAGGATAAAAAAATTGAGAAGCAAGATATAAAAAATATATCATTTACGCCAAACAAGAGGAGAGGTCGTAGCAATAGTTTCTCTAAAAATCTTTCTAAATTAGATACTTTTTCTAATATTGATGATTCCAGATTGATTCATGACTCAATTAATGACTCAATTAATGACTCAATTAATGATTCAGATTCGCAATCTGATTTTGATACTGAAGCATCTACAATTTCTAATGAAAGTAAGAGAAATAGAAAGAGAAATAGAAAGAAGAGATCCAAGGAAGAAATAGCAAATGATTATGATAATGCCTCTATATATGAAAAACTTTCATATGATACTTCACATGAACTTGCGGAAAATCTCTCATCTTCAGTGCAAGAGGAAAAAGATGATGTTACTAAGGCTAAAGCTAAAGCCAAAGCCAAAGCTAAAGCATTAGATTTCTATATAAATAATTTAAGAAAGCCTGAGTCATATGAAGTGAAGAATCGTACTATTTATGATAAACAAGCTGAGAGTAATAAGCCTAAAAAAGATGAGCATAAGTTACTTGAAATAAGAGAGCGAGTTATAAAAGAGACACATAATAAGATAAAAGAAAATCCCGCAGATAAGAGAATAAAAAACAAACAAATAATTTATGAGATTGGTGATGGCGGTCCCCTTATAGAGCAGATTGTAAATGGTAAAAGTAGATTTAATATAGAAGACATAATAAAGAATGATGGAACATGTAGTATATCTGTACCTAGAAAAGAAAAAGATAAAATTCTTGATGGTGCTTTTGACATAATAGAGGTTGTAAATGGACAATTAAGGACAGTTATATTTTCACAAAAAGGAGAAAGCGGTATAGATGCGGAGTATTGCAAAACCTTACTCAAGTTGCATCAAGAATATTTAAAAGAAAAAGAAAGACCATCACAAGAGAAAAAGACACATGCAGAAAAAATACAAAAAGAACGAAAAGATAAAAATCAACCGCGGGGAATTGCACTGTAGAAGAAAATTACATATAAGTTGCAGATTAAATGGGTATAAAAATGAGAATCACAGGTTCGAAGATTTCTTCAAACTTGAGCATTGGGTATATGAGGTATTCAGCATGAATCATGTATTTGATTAATAGATTATTCTTACTATTTGAGCAGTGTTTAAAAAATTAGTATATATTGTGTGAGTATTGAATTTGAGCTTTAGGTATAAGTAGAGTTATATATAAAAAGCAGTATTAGAATTGATGAATATAGATAGTATTTTTTTTCATATTATACAAAAGTATTGAGAGAGATAAGAGAAATTTGGAGTAAAATCTATTTTTTAAAAGCCAAGAAGTGTGTAAGGTGCGAATTTAATAATTGATAATTTGGATTAATGCTGTTGTTAGGCTCTTCTTGCCTAGAGTGAGTTAAGTCATATACCTAATAAGTGATAGAACCTATTGGTGGGATGAGCAATCGCAGTCATATTGTTAGATGAAATTAGCGTCATTAATCAATACAATTTCATAAAATACAAAAAAAAGATAAATGCGATGTAAAAGTAGTACATGATATGTATTTGTACACTGTAATTTAAGGTGTAAATCAAAGACAATAAAGGATAACATCGTAAACTAGAGTGTGTAAACACACTTATTTCTATTTTATCGCAAAATTATACTATCTATGAATTACTGTATATTATATAGTTACCTGCTCTATATGTACTATCACATAAGGCTCTTCTTTTTTTCTGAATTTTCTCATAATTTTTTTGATTTTTGTAGTGAGAATTTTTTTAATATATGCATCACCAATTCTCAGACTAGAAGATTTTTCAGAGAAAATATCTCTAATATCTTCTATCAATATATCAGCAAGCTCCATACCTATTGTTGTTTGTGTATCTAATATACCGGGAGTAAATATTTTGGGATATCTTATTAATTTACCATGTTGATTAATAAGCAATAATACAATAACAGCACCTCCATCACGCATTATCCGTCTATCGCGTATTATTGAACTATCTTTTCTAATCAATATCTCTCCATCTACTAATAATGTTCCGGTTTCAGCGATTCCTACCTTTTCTGGTCCCTTTTTTGATATCTTTATCACATCGCCAACATCGCTTTCTATCGCAAATTTTATACCATTTGATATAGCAAATTTGCGATGTTCATGAATATGCATATATTCCCCATGCATTGGTATTACTATCTCTGGTCGCAATAGATCATATAACTGCTTAATTTCATCGCGATTTGGATGACCAGAGACATGAACAAAGTGATTTTTTGCAGTAAAAATTTCAACACCCATTTTACAAAAGCGATTAAAAATATCTAAAATTCTGCGTTCATTTCCCGGAATTATACTTGAAGAAAAAATAATTGAATCACCTTCTTTCATATTGATATCTGGATGATCATTATATGATACTCTGCTGGTTGTTGCGCGAACTTCACCTTGACATCCAGTGCAAATAACTAGCACTTCATTGCGTTTATAATTTTGAATTTCTGTTGTGGGTAAGCATTCTGGAACATCTTGCAAATATCCACATTCTTTAGCTGCATTATATAGTCTCCATAATGATCTTCCTGATAAAATTACATGCCTACCCAAAGAGTGAGCGGCGCAAATAATGCTATGCATGCGCGCAACATTGGATGCAAATGTTGTTACGACGATCATACCATTACTATTGCACTTTTTGTTAATAATTTGTTGTAAACTTTTACTTAGCTCACCTTCAGAGCCAGATCTGCCTTCGTTATATATATTAGTTGAGTCACAAACCAGAGCTAGAATGCCATTATCCCCTATTTTTTTGAGTTTTTTTATATCGCTTGGATCACCTAGTATTGGATCTGGATCAAATTTCCAATCTCCCGTATGGAATATGTTACCACGGTCTGTCTTAATCAATATTGCCTCCATTTCTGGGATAGAATGGGTAATTGCAATAAATTCAACAGTGAAAGGTTGCAAGTCAATGGTCTCGCCAGAATGAATTTCTATAATCGTGTTGTGTGTGTTTATTCGTGATTCTGCTATTTTAGCTTTGAGAAGTGTTGCTGTGAATGGGCTAGTGTATATTGTACATTCTATTCTATCCCACAGATAAGGCACTGCACCTATATGATCTTCGTGCCCATGTGTAAGTATCATTCCTATTATGTTTTCTTTATGGTGCTCCATAAAAGTAGTGAGTGGAAGTAAAATATCTATCCCAGGCATTGACTCCTCTGCGAAACCTAATCCCATATCTACTATTAACCACTTTCCTTTATAGTGATATGCATAGAAATTCATCCCAATTCTGTCAGTTCCACCAAGTGGAACAAATAAAAGATCGTCATAATAATTTTTTAGATGGTATTTTATATTTTGCATAAAAATCGCTATTAGTATTTCATTATTTATTAGTTTTTATTAATAATATAATTATTGAGGAATACACAATGTGTTCATATACACTACTATATACACATGAATGATGTCACTTAGTAACATACGGGCTCGGGAATAAATATTATTCTAAGTGTTACAACACTTCTATGAGGTTGTATAATTTATAGCAAATATTTCACAGATCCTTAAATCTTAATTAATTATCTAACTTTACACGGCGCCTTTAGAGGATATACTATTTTACACAAATTAAAACTATAAATTATTTTTCACGCTACTATCATCTAAATATCTATGCTATTATTCACAATCGCTATAATTAATAGGTATCACTAAAATATTGCAATATATAAAATATAAAAATATATAATACGAATGTTGGTAATAGTTGTGTTTATAAAGAGATATGTTTTTGTGTTTTATGTTTTAATTGTCTGGCTAAATTTTGAGTAAATAAAATATTTTGTTTTGTGAGTTAAATCAGATTATGACGCAACATCATCTTATAGGGCGATCGACGAATATTGATGCGTTGAGATTATGTGTAACGTACAACTTTCTATAATATTTGGTATATATAATGAGCTTTTTTAATTTTTTATCTTCTAATATTGCTATCGATTTGGGTACAGCCAATACATTAGTATATGTGTCTAGTCGTGGAGTTGTTTTAAATGAACCATCAGTCATAGCACTAGTAGATTATAAAGGTAATTTTGTACCCTATGCATTTGGACATGAGGCAAAAATGATGTTGGGACGTACTCCAGAAGGTATTCGCGCTATTAGACCCCTCAAAGATGGAGTAATTGCAGATTTTCACGCAGCAGAAGAGATGATCAAATATTTTATTCGCAAAGTACACAAAAAAATGTTTTTTTCCAAACCTATCATTATTGTGTGCGTTCCCTATGGATCCACTCCAGTTGAAAGGAGGGCTATTCAAGAGTCTGTTGAAAGTGCTGGTGCAAGGGAGGTCTATCTAATAGAAGAGCCTATGGCAGCCGCAATAGGAGCAAATTTACCAATTACAGAGCCGCAAGGCTCTCTCGTAGTTGATATTGGAGGTGGGACAACTGAAGTTGGGATGATTTCGTTAGGAGGAATAGTGTTTGCACAATCTATAAGGGTAGGGGGTGATTCTATGGATGAATCATTGATGTCTTATATAAAGCGCACATATAATCTTCTTATAGGAGAAGCAACTGCAGAAAGAATCAAAAAAGAAATAGGGACTGCATTTATAGCGGGAAAAGATGTTGGTGCAACATCTGTTATTAGAGGGCGTGATATGGCAACTGGAGTACCGAAAGAAATTACAATTTCTGCAGAGAAGATAGCAGAAAGTTTGCTTGAACCAGTACACCAAATAGTTAATGTTGTTAAGCTTGTTCTCGAATCATCTCCACCAGAGCTGTCAGGTGACATAGTTGAAAAAGGAATCATTCTTACTGGTGGAGGCGCCTTACTTCATGGATTACCTGAATTAATCAAAAATCATACCAGCCTTCCAGTCTTTGTTGCAGATGAGCCTTTAAATTGTGTAGCTCATGGAGTTGGGCGAACATTGGAAAATATTAATGCTTTGAAGCATATTTTATTTAAGCAATACTGATAAGTTAGGTATAATATGGTAATTTCGCGATATATCACATAGTGTCCCTCATATACGAATTCAAAAAAAATTTTATTCTCAAAAATAGCATCGCGATCTCCTCTTAAAGGTAGTTGTGATTATCTATTTTATCATCATAACTACCTAGCTCATTTATCGAATAAGTATTGTTGTTCATTGCATTGAAATCATTATCTATGTTTTGATTATTTGTATTTTGGCTAGAATTAGTATAATTATCATTATTAATATCATTGTAATCATTGCTGATATTATCATCAGTAGCATATGATTCTTTGTGAGAATATAATATGTGATTAATGTATTTAGCTAATTCCCTTTGATCATTAATATCAATATCCTCATTTAGAATATTTTTGATATTATTTGAAATAATCTTATATTTATTATTATTTTTATTAAAATTACTACTATTTCCCTCATGAGTATTGGAATTATTGTTATTACTTATGAATCTCTCTCTGATAATGCGAGCGTATTCTAAGCTAATTTCTTGAGGAATATTTCCATCATTCATGTTCAATAGAACAGATCTTGAATAAGTTCTGACAATATTATAATCTTCATCATTAAGAGGATGATTGGGGTTAGTATGCGCTTCCATAATCTCGTTAGCAATGTTTACTAGATTATGTACAACAAATCTACCACAATCATAGTCATTGGTTTGTTGTCTTTGGCTTAAATCAATAAAACTAAAATCAATACCAGCATTTTGTAGATAAGATAATGCTGCTACAAACTCATTTAATCCACTTCGTTCTTGATATGATATCCCTAAAGAATCAATATATAGTACTTGAATTCTACCATTATTAGGTAATTGTCTTATCAAAACTCCAACCCAATGATTGTTTGCCACTAATACAGGCATAAGAACTATAGCACCATAAACTGCTCTTGATAACGCAGATGATAAATTATCATCAATACTCTCCATATTATCATTACCTCCAACCCATGCTCGCGCACTAATCGCATATCTTTCTTGATCAGGAAGATAATGTCTCAATAATATCATTATATCTTCTTGTGTATACCATCTTGTTCTCAGATTATCAATATCTTGATCGTTATTGTTTATACCATAATGACTAACTCGTTTTACCATCATTTCTATAGGATCTAAATATTTTGCTACCATCATAGAGAGATTTTTCTTTAGTACTACTGGTTTTTCTTTCTGGTTCTTTAATATTCCAGACATACCAAATGCATTATGTAACCATAAAAGATTCATGGATGGAGAAAATTTAGCATCTATCTTATTATTATAGTAATTATATGAGTCTCTATATATATAGTTGTTGCCATCTAGCTCGCTAATATTTTTGTCATTTGTTACAATTTTGTATACATCATAATAGTAAGGGTTACCATCTATGTCTTGATACTGATTATTGTTATTTTTGTCTTGGCATGATTTTGCAATCTTATCAATTTTTTTTAGTAACTTATTATATAGTCTTACTTCAGGCCATCTATTGCTTTCGCGTATCAAAGAATTTGAGGATTCTCCTTTATTAATACTACCAGAGTAGTAAGTTATATCAAATCTTTGTAACCAACTATTGTCACCTATCTCTTTGAATTTATTATCTAATTCATTCAATCTATTTTTTTCCTTCAAAAACAAGTCTTGGTTTTCTTCTTTTAATTGATTTAATGTTGCATCTGAAGTTTTGTATATAGTAGATTTTACATAAAGAGCTCTTTTAGTATTTTTTATAGCACATAACAAATTGAATATCGATTCGTCACTTTGATTTTGATTTTCTTCTTTTTGCTGAAGTGATTTCAATTGATACACGATAAATTCTTCACGAGTAAAAAACTCTGGTAATTTTGGTAAATTAGGAAAATTTATATCGATTTTGAACTTTAAATTTTTAAGATTTGGCATTACATTTTCATCTTCAAAAATCTTTTGAAGATGTAATATACTCTCAATAGAGCGTAATAATCCTAATTCAAGATATATTATATTTTGCAATTTGTGTAAAAAATCAAATCTGTTATATTGAAAATCATTAGCACCTATTTTTAATTCTTTTAATTGATTGAGATGAGTAAAGTACTCAATTGCATCATCATCAATAGAGTTGTGGCGTAAACTCAGAGTTTGCAAATTTTTTAATTCCACTAAAAATTCTAGCATATTACTTTTTATATTATTGTAATCCATATTCAGCGATTCTAACATTTCTAGTTGTAAAAATTGCTTGAATGTATCGTAATAGTCTTGTACTTTGCCTTCCTCATCTTCATAAAAAACGCCAAATTGATTTACTTTTAAAATTAGAGATTTGAGTCTTATAAATTTTGCTATAGAGCTTAATGCTCTACTTGTAAGATTGTTATAGGATATATCCAGTGATTCAAGTCCGTATGGACCTATAAGATATTTTACATTATAATCGCGCATCTCATTGTTACTTAATATCAAGTTTTTGAGATTTTTTAGTTTTGCTAACTGTTTGAATACAATGTGCGAAATATTAGTATTTTTCAAATTTAGTGAAGTTAGTTCTACGAATTCTTGTGTATCAATCGATATTAAATTATGATCGATTTTATTATAACTTAAATCTAATTCTTTTATAGTATTGAAGCAAAGTTGATTTATTATATCACTCGAAATCTCACAAAATTTTATAGTGATATCTTCTAATACATATTGAGATTCATTGTTATATTGATCAAAAGAGATTTTTACTTGCCTTACCCCTCTTGTATCATTCCCACATAACATAATGTGTTTAAGCGAAGGTGAAGAAGAAATAATGTCTCCTATTAGTCTAATACAATTTTTTATTATGCCATTTCCTCCAATTTTTCTGATATAAAGTGATTGAATTGTATTCCATTGCGATCCTACATAGCTGAGAATATGAGATAAATTTTTATTGTCATTATTCCATACAATTTCTAGAGTGTTGATATTAGGTAAATTGATCTCAACGATTTTTACTAATTCATCATCTGTAAAATGATTACAATTTAAACTGAGATAAGTAACTATGTATAAGTGCTGCTCTATATCGTGTAAATATTGCTCTAATCCTATAATACCAAAAGAATTATTCTCTAATTTTAATAAATTATCAATATTAGGAGGTTTATAATATTTTTTGCTATTACTATTACTGCTACTTGTACTTGTATTAGTATCATTATTAGTGAGAGAGTTGATATTCTTCTCATTATTGTGATTATTTTTGTCAGAAGAATGATACTCATTTGGATCTAAACTTTGATTGAAATTTGAATTTAACTTTTTATTTATCATATTGACTTATGTATAAACAATAAATTTTTGTTACATTAGCTTTATAAAAATAGTATGACATTATGTGATATAATAAATCAAGTTGGATTATCATATTAAAGTGGCATATTGAAGAAGTAAGAAGTAGTGTCAAATAGTGGATTGAGATTTACTCAATTACATCTACAATCAATTTTTTATATTAGTGCAGAATTCAATCTCAGATATTTCTGTATTCCAAGATACGTAACCATTTTTGTCAACATGACAGAGGAAATCTTACATAGCATATAATATTTTGTTTCATAATCACTCTTATATGTGCTAGCATAGTATTATGTAGTTTATTACATTGAGATAGTAATCAATATAATAAACTATGATAAGGGACCAATTATTATTATGAGGTTGATTATGGACGAAGATTTTCAAGAAAAGCTAACTAAAATGATTTTGGACAGTATAGAAGAAAATTCCGCTAGAATCGCGCCACTTTCTGGAGATAGTGGGGCAAAGAAATTTGCAAGTTTTTTTCATAAGACTGTATTAAGTGGAATTGAGAAATCTCTAAGTAACATGTTGAAGGAAGAGGATATTGAAGTTTCAAAACACCAATTAGCAGCATTAAGTAATATAGCATTGAATGTTGCAATAACTGCAGTAGAGGGCTCTATGGAAGTTGAGAGTATTAAAAAGAGAATGAAGGATACTCCATTTAAAGATCTTAAAGGTAAAGATGATCTATCTAAGGATCTCACAATCGCGGGGATCTTAAAAGATATAATAAAAGGTGCTCTTAGTCTTTTTACTCTAAGTGAGGTAGATAGTAAGCCAGAGTTTCCTGAGTTATCTGATTGCGCTCGGAGTTGTTTAGATGATATAAATAGTGAGATGAAAAAATTAAGTGCGATATGGAAAGAGAAATCATCAGGAAGTCCAGTAATAGGATGATGGCAAAATAACTTATAGTATCTATTGAAATGTCTTTGTAATGTATAAAAAAATTCCGATAGAATTGTAATGCTTTATAAAGAAGTGTGTGAGTTGCGTGCTGTTGATGTCATTAAGAGTAAGCATTAGATTAAATTAAGAGATCTCTGAATAGTATGTTAAAACAAGAGAATATCGCAATTCTAAAAGAATGAGTAGTACTATTAGGCAGTGTGGTGCTCAATGCGAGAAAAACTATGTTAGATAGTACATTGAGCATTGGCAGTGTTTAAGAGACAATCTCATCTATTTAAGATCTTCTTAGGTATATAGGATAATAAAATGTAGAGTGTAATATTGGAAAATATGATAAAAGCCGTTAAAAGAAATGGAGCATGTCAAAATCTCAATGATAGATAGGTACTTTTAAGATTATATTGATTATATTAGATGATATTAGTACAAACTGTGTTAAATCTTTTTACTAGAAATAAAGTAAAAAATTGTCCAATTTTCCTGAGTTACAAGATATTGTTAAGAATAGTTGAGGAATTATTGATAATAGAAATATCATATCGAGAATTCAGCTTAATATGATGTGTTATTGCATTACAATATTTATGCTATTTCAGCAAATCGTGCGTAGGATTTATTATATTCTAACATTACCCTTTGGTAAGTGAAGTGAATCTAAGTTATCAGACCAAAAATTCAAATATAGATTAAATAGGCTGTATATACGCGTAGGTATCTTTGTCTCTAATCAAGAAAAAGAGATGCGCACATATAAGTGTTGTAGAAGTGAGAGGATAGTAAAAAATATTGATGATTTTGTACAAGGTAAACAAAAATATATATGCAGGGGAATGCAAAAAATCTCTAGAGATCGAGATAGTAGAGGAAAAATATTCGATAGAAAATAAGTTACTGATTAAAAAGATTGGCTATAGCTAGAAAGACTATTTCTATATGCAAGCAATAGAAGAAAAGTGATTCAGACACAAGGAAGTGATAAAAGACATACCGGATATGTTGATATAGCAGTTTGCAAAGAGAGGCAAGAAAAGTGAAAGTTGCTTATAAAAAGAGTAATTATAAGTGTGCCATGGTTACGTATCTTACAATACAGTACAATACACGATAAGTACTTCAAACGCACAAAAGCTGAGAGAACATATTCAGATAATGAAAATAACTCATATTTTTTATGAAATCACACTTTAGATAGGGACTATATTACTCAGTTAAGAGGTAATGATCTGAGTGGCTATAGTGGAGCTATAATCACTTAACAAATATAATTGAAACTCATTTTCTGAATCATTATATCTCAGTTTATAGTGAGCATCAATAACTATAATGAGTTAATCTTTAATGATAAGGGTATCAATATCTCAGCAGACCTGCAATAGCAAGTTTTCTAAATGAAATTACCCCAATTATATCACTGTTTCCAGTTAATAAGGCACTAGGTGTTAGCTAATGTTCCCGTATATTACCTATTTTCCAATATATCTATACTATCATATGTGTTGTTTTATTATTCATTTTTCCAAAAAGATCAGCTAACCTATATGTTGAGAAGTATTTAGATTATCACAATTACATGTGTGAGCGGAATAAAAAATTACAAATCACATGTTATATAATCTGTTGATACATCAATAAATAATACATTAAGATTGTACTATAACATCAAGTAAACGCTGTATAATATTTATGAAAAATCTATTTTCCTGTAAGAATACGCTCAATCAGCTGTTTTACCGTTGGTATAAAGTTATTTGCATAAAATGGATCTTCAGCGAATAGGTAGGCATTAGATCCTGCAAACATTAAGTTCTCGTCGATGCTTTTTCCATGTATTATATCATCAAGTGTCTTCCTAATGCAGTAAGATCGAGGATCTGGAATAGATTTTATAGATTTTGCTATCTCTTCATCATCTATCCATCCACTAAATTTGCATCCTGCAAGGCACCCTACACAATTAGACATATCAGTTCTAATATTGTTAAACTCATTATCACTTAAAAACATTATTGCACCATCTGGTGTAAATAGATTTTTTTTAAAACCACAAGCTAACCATTCTTGTGTTTTGTAATAATCTGAAGTTCTTATATAAATTATCCTTCGGTTATTCACATTAATTCTAGTACTAAATTCATCGTTCATCTCAAGAGAATAAGCGATTTGTCTTTTTTCTCTCTTTTCCAATTGTTTGATAAAATTATTTTTTATAGACATAGAGTAATACCCAGTAGGACTGAAATGATTGAGTACTATATCTTCTTTTTTGAGAGTAAGTAAGCGTTTTTTCCATTCTTGAGAAATTGGACTTTCTTGAGTTAGTAATGGTCTTGTACCAAATTGAAAGGCTATAGGTCCTAATTCTTCATTATTTATCCATTGTTGCCATTGACTTAAAAACCATATACCTCCCGCTACTATTATAGGTATATGATGCAGATTATACTTACGCATTACAAGACGCAACGATTTGACTCTTTCGTATGGATTTTCTGGTATGTGTGGATTCTCTGCAGAACTTAAACCTACATGTCCACCAGCCTTCCAAGGATCTTCAAATACAACACCTCCCAACCAATTTGGAAACCTACTATATGCGCGTCTCCACAAAATTTCAAAAGTCCTTGATGAAGATACTATTGGGTAATAGTAAACTGAATATTTTGCAGCAATTTCAGCTAATTTAAATGGCAAGCCAGCGCCGCAAACTATCCCATGTATTAGATTATTTGCTTTTTTTAGAATCTCTGTAATAATAAATTCTACATTAGCTAAGCCCCATAAAATATTCATATGAATACAACCATTTCCTGCAGCCTTATGGTAAGCAATTTTAGCTTGGGATATACCAGCTTTTATCGCGTGCTGCATCAATTCTTTAGATCGCTCACGCATTGTTTTCCCGTAAAATTTAAGTGGAATAAGATCGCCATTATCATCATAACAATCAGCAAAAACAGCAGAAAAAGTACCAACCCCACCGGATTCTGCCCATGCACCAGAACTTTGTCCATCAGAAACGCCTATTCCCTTTCCACCCTCAACTAAAGGTAACACATCTCTACCAGAGATGCTAATTGTATCAATTGCTTTCATCTTTTTACTACTTTGACTAATTATACAAAATCAAGAATATTGAAAGTCACAACCCATATGGTTAAGTACATATTGGGTAATTAAGCAACTACCAAGATTGAAATCCCCACTCTAAGCGAAGTTCAAAAAAATCGCAACAGCATTTTAATTATGCAGCTCGCAAAAGCAATAGTTGAATATATTAATATAATATTATAAAAATACATCAATAGAATGAAATTACATCGTAACCCCTGATTTATTACTTCATTCATTTTATAGATTTTGCTATTAGAATTTTTATTTGTTTATTGTGGAATAATATATTATCGTTTTCTACAATAGTGAGAGAACCGTCATCATTTATAATCCAAAAACTAAATCCCATATTACGCATTGCATTGATAAAATCCTCATATCTTTTTTCTTCTTTTTTGTTAGTATACCAACTGCTAATTATTTTAATATCTTTTGATCTGTTTATTATGTGATTAGCGCCTTTCAATATCTCGATTTCACTATTATGCGAATTAATATGAATTAAGTTTATAGAATTTGCATCCCATAGTATATTATCTAATGAAGATGCATCAATTTTTGTAATGTTAGATACTTTTTTTGCTTCTAGCCTATCAATTATAACACTATATTTTTCATTTTTATCTTCTATAATCTTTAGTTGTGCTTTTGTGTTCAAATCAAAAACAAATCTGTTATACACATCAATATTATGGAAATTATTTATTTCTACAGATTTTTGCAACATATCAAACACTTCTTTTTGCCTTTCAAAGCAATATAAATGTCCACTTTCAGTTATAAAATGTCTCATATATAAAGCATTTATTCCGAAACCAGAGCCAACATCGACAACAACATCACCCTCTTTAAGAATTTTTGCTAAAACTACTTGTACACTATCGACTTTCTTGCTTTGTTTATTAACAGAAGAAATTGTACTTCCACTGATATACCTCTTATCTATTACGATCTTATCACCAAAAATATTTTCTATTTTAATTATGTTATCCTGATTTAAAGAATCATCATCAATAGTCTTTTCATCATTTTTAACAGCAACTTTATTTTGATTTTCGAATGACAACGGAGCATTATTTTCACTAAGTATGTAACATAATATAGCCGATAAGATAAAGACTAACGCAATTGATACTATCTTAGCAATTTTTGGAGTATATGATATAGATTCACGTTTTTTAAATACTAAATTAGTTGTCGTTAGAGATTCTTTATTTTGTTTTGTTTTTTCAGAAGTAGCTTTGTCATCTGTAGTATTATGTGCTATTTCTTTATGCACTAAACTTGGTGTGTCATTTTTGTGTACTAGATGCTTATTATTAGATGTCTTTGCAAATTTTTCTCTAAAAGACTGAGTATCGCTATGAGAATTTTGACTATCCTCTTGTTTTTCTTCTTTCTCTATTTCTTTTAAAAGACTATTATATTCACCCCAAAAGCTTTCTATCGATTCATCATCATCTTCCTCGTCTTCATATTTATCATCTTTATTATCGGCTTTACTCTTTTTTGTCACTTTTATATCTTGTTTTGATGATTCGGATTTAATTGTTTTATCACTAGAGGCACTGCTGTCTACTTTATCATCAAGCGCCACAGGTAAATCTTTGTTTTTTTGAGAATTATGCTTTTTTGCCATTTTAAATCGATCATTTACAGTGCCCATTACATACTGTTTCAGGATAATACTAAAATCACTGTGCTGTCAATATCATACTATTATTAGTGATTGAATTAATTGCTATAGAATAACCTGACATTGTAATTATATTAATTCTTTTTTTGATAATGTAAATACCTCAAATCCACTACTTGTCACACCTATAGTATGTTCAAATTGCGCAGAAAGTGATTTATCGCGCGTTACGACAGTCCATTTATCACTCAAGAGTTTTGTTTCGTATTTTCCAACATTGATCATTGGTTCTATTGTGAAAAACATTCCAGGCATCATAATATCCTTAAAATCACTTTGATAATAATGTAAAACACTAGGAGGCGCATGGAAGAGTTTTCCTATGCCATGTCCACAATAGTCGCGCACTACAGAAAATCCATTTGTGTGTGCTATTTTTTCTATCACAGCTCCGATTCTATTAAATGATTCTCCTGGCTTTACTATTTTTATTGCCTCAACCATCGCTTCATATGTGACTGTCACTAAGCGCTTATTTTTTATTGGAATATTGTCACCTACGTAATACATTCTACTCGAATCTCCATGCCATCCGTCTACTATGACTGTTACATCTATATTGATAATATCTCCATCTCGTAGTTGTTTATCGTAACTAGGGATACCATGGCACACTACATGATTTACAGAAGTGCAAATAGACTTTGGAAATCCCATATAATTTAGTGGGGCAGGAATGGCGTTATTTTCAATTATCATATCATGACATAATTTGTCTAATTCTCCCGTTGTGACACCGGGTCTGACAAAGTCTTGAATAAAATCTAATACATCCGCAGCTAGCCGACCAGCGGCTCTCATACCAATAAAATCTTTTTCATTATGAATTTTTATTTCTCTTTTCATATAAAATAAATCAACATACTAGCACTACATTATGTTACCACTATCTATTTATTTATATTATTTTTCAATTATAGTCTATGATTCGATTGATATATATCTAAGATTGGATAAAAATGTGATAGGATTGGATTATGATTTATGATAGGATGTGGTTTTGAAGTGGTGTGGAATAGATGACATATTCTGTTCAATTTAGAAAAAAAGTTCTTAAGCTCGC
>NZ_JAJBJC010000434.1 GCF_021811825.1 Candidatus Anadelfobacter sociabilis
GTGATTGCTTATTTCCACATGTTACGAGACCGTAATCAGTAAGTCTTCAACTGTCAATATCTCTTTGCTTATTTTTTAAAGATCATACAAGATCACGTAATTTTTGAATTTCTACTTCTGATAAACCGGTAGCTTTTGCAATGAGTGATATATCCACCCCAGCTACAAGTAGGCTTTTCGCTATTTCGATGGTTGCTGCATGTTTGCCCTCCTCTCTACCTTCAGCCTTGCCCTCCTCTCTTCCCTCTCTTTTCGCCTTGTGCATATCAATCTCACGTGTTTCCTCTAAACTTGCCATGTAGCTTAAGAAGTCTAGGTGTTTTTCGTAGTCACCTCGTTCGTCTTGTGACATGTTCAT
>NZ_JAJBJC010000435.1 GCF_021811825.1 Candidatus Anadelfobacter sociabilis
TTTAAATTTCTCTTCTTTTATTGGATACTTTCTCTCATTTAACATCATTAGCATCTCTTTACTTATCTACCGTAGCACTCTAAAACAATCACTCCTTATTATCAATCATTTTGTTAACAGTGCTATATTATGAATAATGCCACTTTTCACAAGAGCCAAAAACCAAAGATTTACTCAGTGATAATGGCCATACAATTGAATTTTTACCATCTTATTCTCCTGATTTGAATCCTCACTTTTACCCACAAATTTGAGGAGTAAATAAACATAACATTTCGATACTTTCTTTAAGATTTTCATACCCTCTCCATAACGTCATGGTTCCTGGCAGTTTATCACTTTTCCTATTCATAAAACC
>NZ_JAJBJC010000436.1 GCF_021811825.1 Candidatus Anadelfobacter sociabilis
CTCCTCATAGGCTGTTAAACATAGTTTATCAGCTATTAATAACTTGTCTATTCAATTATTGAAGTTTTGATTAGACTCAATCATCTGCTGAGCCTCATCAATAAGCTTAAAAATTTTTGAATTAACCTTTTCATCTGCCTCTGTTAATACTCTATTCTGTGAGTTATCGGCTTTTATATTTTCTTTATTGCTAATTCCTTTAATTTCATGTCTTGGAGGCAAATTGTGCACTCTCTTAGTTTTTGTTTGTTTTTCAGCACTTTTATTTTTATATGGTTTTATTGGTGGCTTTTCAATACTTTTTCTCTTACTGTTTTTATAATAACTTTTTGGTCTCTTTGGTGAAACAGAAGGTC
>NZ_JAJBJC010000437.1 GCF_021811825.1 Candidatus Anadelfobacter sociabilis
AAAAACAACAAGTTAGTGAAGAAAAGACGAGTAGAGAAAAAAGCATTATATCAGATGAATTTGATTCGCTTTCTGAAATGAGTGATAGTGAGAAGGTTAATCTTAGGGCTGAAAAAAACAATCATATGAGATCGAAATTTTTGACTGCTACCCCACTTAATTCATCGAATTTTATTTGGCCTTTAAAAGGCACTGTAATAAAGAGATATAGTGACAATCCGGTTAATCGTTATGATGGGATGAGTATTGCGGCGCCTTTAAACAGTGCTGTTTTAGCTGCGGGGAATGGAAAGGTTGTATTTGTTGGAGATTCTGATAGATACGGAAAGCTTGTAATAATTAAGCATGAGAA
>NZ_JAJBJC010000438.1 GCF_021811825.1 Candidatus Anadelfobacter sociabilis
TGGCAGAGATTCAGTCTGGAGATGATTGGACTTGCATGTGGTTAAATCACTTTAAAAGAGAAGAGAACGCTATGGCTAATCGTCAAAACAAATACGAAAAGAATATTCATATGATACTAAGCAATCCTTCTAAATTTGGAACTGACTATAACAATATTAATGAATTTAAAAAGGAACAGATGAGAGCAACATTTATTGGTAATGGTTGAGGTAATGAATTTGTTCCTGGTATGAGCGGATGACCAGTTGAAAAAGTACATAAAATGAGACAAAAATAAAAGAGAAAAGTTAAAGAAATATTTGTATAGCAATCATGATGGATTAAATATGTCTCCAAGTAAATTTAAATTG
>NZ_JAJBJC010000439.1 GCF_021811825.1 Candidatus Anadelfobacter sociabilis
CATCTGAGAAATCATCACATGATTTAAAAATAGATGAAATTGCCCATTCTCTTTGAGTTGGATGAAATCTAATGTCTTGAATTTTCTCATCATTATTTAAAGGTTTTAAATGAGCTCCACAATCCTCGCTAACCCAATTTCTACCTTTATTTCCTATCAAATACACTAATTTTGGATCTGCTGGTGATAAAATAATAGATATTATTTTATGGGAACTTGGAATTAAGACATCCGATGATTTTGTATTGTTAACTTTATGCATACTTTGCCATGTAACACCTCTATCTGAGCTTCTATATCCCTCTCCTTCTATTGTATGCACGATCATAACTTCTGCATTTGGATTATTTG
>NZ_JAJBJC010000440.1 GCF_021811825.1 Candidatus Anadelfobacter sociabilis
TTTTGAGATTGAAATACCTTACGGAAAATGTGTTGGAGCTTTGAAAGGAGGCTACGGTGGACATATTCATAACATTGGATGTGCAGCAGTCCCTCAATTACCAACTATCCAATATCAATACGGATTGTCAGCTGATCTAAAGATTGAAGGTACTAAATCTTACGGTCCAACACATGCAGATACTCAATATCATAGCGATATTGATGCTCTTGAAGCTTCAGTAGGACAGCTAATCTTAAAGATGGCTTTGATGAGTCAATCAAATTAAAATCGCTAAAATTGTTGGTATCTTCATGAACTTTGCCATAAATGCCTGAGGATTTTGAGACGAGAGAATATTCTGCAGCTCCT
>NZ_JAJBJC010000441.1 GCF_021811825.1 Candidatus Anadelfobacter sociabilis
GGTCTAGAATTTTTACTCTCTCATGACGCTACACCAAGAGATCTGATATGTTTTTGTAGAGAGATATCTAGAAAGTGTGAAGCAATAGAAGAGCTTGGCATGACCCATGAAGATGCTTGTTACCAAGAGCGTCAGTTGCATATAATTATGTGGCACTATTTCCTTAGTACGTATTATGCCGCTCAGTATAAAAAGATTGTTGATTACAAAGATAATTTCTTCATGGTGTGTTCAGATATTATAAAGGAGATTTATCATAAGATACATCATGCGGATCATTTTATTCATGATCTCGGAAAAGTGAGAGCGATGACCACATTGTGTTTTTATACAATAGTTTTATTTTTTGT
>NZ_JAJBJC010000442.1 GCF_021811825.1 Candidatus Anadelfobacter sociabilis
CATTTATTATGGTATAATATGACAATATTGGATTTAGATTTATGAGATGCTGATATGATATACGATTTAGCAATATATTCAAAGAAATATTTATGTCTCATTAAACGAACGTTTAATGAGACATGATGCCAGTTGATTTTTTAACAGATAAACAGAAAGGACAAGTATTAAGCTATACCATCAATACCTTTTATAAATCTTTCACAAGAAGTATACTTATCTATCTTTCTGTTTTCTCAGCAGATCTGAGGATCTCCGCTTCTATATAATCTTGTTTATACTCAATGCTTATTGTGCATACTTATTGCAGAATATATCCACGTGATAATCGCTTTCTGTGAATCCTTA
>NZ_JAJBJC010000443.1 GCF_021811825.1 Candidatus Anadelfobacter sociabilis
TATTTTCAATTTGAATTAGTCCGTTCTTTTCTAACATTTGCACTTTATGAGTATCTCTACGATGGGTGTAACTTTCTGACTGATTATTCAAAAAGTTTCCTGACTCTTCATTATTTCCACTTATTGAAGAATAACTTTGAAAACTATCATCATTATTTCAATTATCAAGTCTGTTGTAATACCTCTTAGATGCTAATTTTGGCTGACGTGTGCCTGAAGAATTATCTATTAATTTTGAAGAATCCTTAAAGATAAACTCTCTTGAATTCTCTTTATTGTCTGATTTAATATTAGATGCTTTTTCAGAATTAGGTTTAGGAAAATATGGTAAGTTTTCTTGTTGTTTTT
>NZ_JAJBJC010000444.1 GCF_021811825.1 Candidatus Anadelfobacter sociabilis
GATCTTTGTCTTACTTTTTCTTGCACTGAAAAGGATCCAATGACAGAAGAAGTAAAGACTTTTGATCTTGTTCCGCATGGTGGAAATATTCCAGTTACTAATGAAAATAAATTCAAATATATTTACTATCAAATCCTCCAATATATCTTGTATTCTTTTTCCATTCATTTACATCAATTGTGGATGAGGCACCAGAAATAAGTTTCTGAATTTCATCTTCTGTAAATATTCTTAATAACTTTACAGGAATAATAGAATAGAATCCTTTAACAAAACTATTAAGCTTATCAATAATTCTTCTATTAAGCTTGAAGTCCATCATTAAGTAAATATATTTGAATTTATT
>NZ_JAJBJC010000445.1 GCF_021811825.1 Candidatus Anadelfobacter sociabilis
TGGTCCTGGCTTGGGAATATCAACAACATTTTTATAAGTTCCTGGTCCCGGGAATTTATTAATATCTGATTCCTGAAATCTTGGTGATGTTGATCCAAAATATTGGTATGGAGAATTATCAGTTCTGCTCATAATTCCTTGATCGCTTTCTTGGTAGTAACTTCCTGGACCTGGCACATTTGGTATTGATTCATCACTATCAGAGTCTTCAAAATCTTGACTAATGCTTGAAACTTTCTTCCTTCCTTTTCTCATATTTTCAACAAAACGAGTTGTAAAATTTCTTCTCTTTGTTATTTCAGTTTGTGGGAGAAGCCTCCTATCAGTCCTTCCAAATGTACTT
>NZ_JAJBJC010000013.1 GCF_021811825.1 Candidatus Anadelfobacter sociabilis
CCAATGCTGATGCTCACCAAATTCTTCAAGACCCTTTTCTATCAATGCTTCTTTTTCTCTTTTCCGCTGCGCTCTGACACGTGCCAACTCTTCTTTTGAGAGCTCCCTATCATTCAAACCGTATTTACCAGAAATAACCTTGCTTACCTTAACAGGGTCAGTCAGCCAGTAGAATGTGCCTTTCTCAGTCAAGAACTTACTGCTAATCACCTTTCTTGCATATTCCTTCCAAGCTTCAATATCACTATCAAACACACTGATATATAACTCTCTGACCCTTAGATTGTTAGCAGGAGAACGCACAGCTCTTAAACATTCTTTCACAGGAACCACTATTTCATCCCAAGAACTGTACATCAATTCTGCAATCTCATCAACTGTAATGAGAACGCCTTTAGGCGCAATATTTTCACTCGCACATGCTCGTGTAATAATATGATGTATAGTATCATCATTATCATCATGACTAATATTAAAAGTATGATGTGTACTTTTAATATTAGTATTAGAAGTGCGCGCTCGCTCATGTACACTCGCGTGAGACACGGTGTAGTATTTGGTGCGGTCAAACGGATGCTTACTTGCCTTGACAGACTTAATGAAACCTTGCTTTTCCAGTTGCTTAAACTTATTGCGCAATATCTGGACGTCGCAATTACAGCCTATGTCAAGCGCCCATTTCCACATTGGCTTGCATACCCATCTTCCAGTTTCTCCAGAAACAAACTCTCCTTCACTCTCCATTGCGAGTTGAATTTTGTCTATAATTTTTTCCTTTATATCGATCATATGTATATATGTATATATGTTTATACGTTTATACGTATACAGGTATATATGTTTATACGTATATACCTGTGATAAATATATGTCAAGATATTTGTTGACATGCTTCATTACGTTCTATATGATTGTGATATGGATAGGAAATGGGGTTGAAATGAATGTAAAATTAATAGTAATAGCTTTTACGCTGTTATGTATTGTATTAACAACACATACAGAGATTATTTATATGGATAAGAACATGCGCCCTTCAGAGTTTTGCATAGCAAAGATCAAAGAAATAGAAGGATTCAAACCAAAAATATATTTGTGTGAAGCCCGCAAGCCTACTATCGGGTATGGTGAACTCGTCAGAAACGATACACCAAAAGCACTTACCGAAGAGATCGCAGAACAAAGGCTTAGAGCGAGGTTGGATAAAGTAGCAAAACTACTACATGCTAAGATAATACCCCAAATTACACAGGCGCAATTTGATGCGCTCATAATGCTGGTAGATAATTGGGGAGCGCACAATTTTGCAGTAAGCAGATGTTTGACCGAAATTAATGACGAGGACTGGTTCGCAGCTATGCGAGAGTGGGGACAGGTAGTACATGTAAGAAAAGACGGTCAGTTGGTTGTATCCAATGGACTAAAGAATCGCAGAAAACAGGAATTAGAATTGTTTGCTAGCGGTATTGAAAAACGTGATCCTAATCACAGTATAGTATAAAATATAGAGGTAAAAAATGACAAACAGTAAAGATGTAGAGAAACTTCGCAGCATGCTAGAGGAGCAATATGGTAAAGAATCCATAGAGTCTTGTGGTTATTGCGATAATGGCTTTTACTTTTACACGTATAAAATAATACCATCGCTACCCAATCGTATAGAGGCAATCTTTCAAAGATCAAACGAAAGGGAATATAGTGCGTTTCAAGTGTATACTAGGGAATTAAAGAAACTCTTCGAGCAAGAGAAAGAGAATAGAGACGCAATTATAGCGTATGTCAGGCATCTCGAAAATCATGGTACAGCACCCAAAGGCGTGCTTCTGGAAACACTTTATCCGCTACTTTCGATTCAAGACCCATACACATTCAGAGAAAAAGAGCTTGAATGCAGCAGGATAGCCGATCCGCAAATCCGTGCTGGAGTTATTAATTATATAGATATTCATCATTACCCCAAATATACAAGTCCCACATTTAAGATCTCCTTAAGATAATGGCTGATATTGGACGTATTGTCTTGTCAAAAAAAGACAATACTGTATTTTATTAAAAAACTCTTTTCAAAAAAATCATGACACGCAATAGCAAAATAAATTATTATACGCTGGTTATCATTTGCACATTGATTATTATCAGTATGCTTTGTTCTGTAACGTATTCACAAGAACCTACATTTCAAAAGCTTGTGTGTACTAGCTCATATGTCATCGATGGAGACACAATAAATTGTACATCACAAAGTAAGTGGCATAGAATACGTTTGATAGGTATGGATGCTCCTGAAATTATGCAAACATGCAAAGACAAAGACGGCAAAGAATATAGGTGTGGCTTAACTGCTAAAAAAGCATTAAACGACATGATTGCAGGGCATATTGTTGAATGTGATCTATACGGTAAAGACAGATATAATCGTGATCTTGCTAATTGCTTTGTAGGAAATAAAAACTTGGCATACTCAATGATGGAAGAGGGATACGGAGTATTATATTTATACACTCAATATGAACAAAAGACATACGCGCATTACAAAGACGCCGAGGACAAAGCTAAGTCTGACAAAAAAAAACTCTGGGCTGGGGAATTCACACTCCCGTCTGAGTATAGGCAAGCTCGCCGTAAGTGAGAATCAAATCTGCGCTGCTATAGCTGAGAGCATACGTATATGGCAGCAACAAAACCCTAGCAATAAGTTGATATGGTTTCATATCCCGAATGAGGGCAAAAGAAGCATAATACAGGGGCATCTCTTAAAGAAGATAGGCATGCGTACAGGTATAGCGGATTATGTGTTTGTAACACCGCTTAAAACGGCTTTTCTCGAAGTTAAGACAAGGAGCGGGACGCTTACTGATACGCAAAAGTCATTTCGTGATGAATGCATAACTAAAGACATTGCTCATTATGTACTCAAAACATCTAGCGTTGATGAAGCATTTATTTTTGTTCGCAATCTTGTTGCTTCTTTATAAAGAATTGTCTTGTTTTGAGATCTTTAGACATGTTGTATTTCTTAGCAAATTCCTTCACTGAGTCTAAATAGTATCCGACGTTTCTATTATCTAGTCCACATTTTATCCATTTAAGCTCCGAAGCTTTGCCTCTCTTGCGCCATGCATGCAAACAAGAAGGAGTCACTCCCAGTAATCTAGCTGCGCTTGCTTGTGTAATTATCTTCTCCATCGTTGATCTTGCATTATTAAAATATCTATTCATAATATATACAATATTATCAGTGTCAAGTACCCTGCTTATTGGCATTAGTAAAATATGTAATATTGTTACAATATATCTGTTGACATACTTCATTACGTTATATATGATTACACTAAGATTGAATGAAAGGTAAATAATATGACAAGAGTTTTTTGGCGAAAAGATGCAGAGAAAGTATATACTCAAGCAGCAGAACAGGGCGATGTAGAGGCGATGTATAAGTTGGGAGAGATGTATTATTTGGGTCTGTGTGTGGAGAAGGATAGGGCAAAGGCTGTAGAGTGGTTCACTAAGGCTGCAGTGGCTGGTGATGTAGAGGCTATGTATCAGTTGGGGAGGATGTATGGTAATGGTTTTGGTGTAGAAAAAGATGAGGCGAAAGCTGTAGAGTGGTGGACTAAAGCAGCGGAGGGTGGACATGTTAGTGCTATGTATCAGTTGGGGAGGATGTATGGTAATGGGAATGGAGTGAAGATGGATGAAGCAAAATCAGAGTACTGGTATACTAAGGCTAAAGATAACAACAAACAAGGGGAATAATATGATAAAGGAAACATACAGTGACAAAGTGAAAGAGATAATGCAGAAGGCTGAGGATGGTGATGTAAAGGCTGTGTGTAAGTTAGGGGAGATGTATTTGTTGGGTTGGCGCGTGGAGAAAGATTATGTCAAAGCAGTAGAGTGGCTCACCACAGCAGCAAGACGTGGGGATGTAAGGGCTATGTATGAGTTGGGGATGATGTATCGCTATGGTAGGGGTGGTACGGAGAGGGATGCGGTGAAGGCAATAGCGTGGTTCACTAAGGCGGCAGAGGCGGGTGAGGCAGTGGATGTAAAGGCGATGCGAGGGTGGGGATATGTGTACCGCTTTTTTGGTAGTAATGTGAGTGAGGAGGATAGGGAGAAAGCTATTAAGGCGGAAAAAGCGGCGGATGTAAAGGCGATGTATGAGTTAGGAGAGATGTATCTTTGGGGTGAAGGTGTGGAGCAAAATCACATCAAAGCAGAAAAGTGGTGGGGGAAGGCAATGTCTCGTGGACATAAAGGGGCTATGTATAATCTGTGGTGGATGTATTATTGGGGTAGACTTATGAGGAAATATAAGGAGATGGCAGAGTAGTGGACTCAGAGATAACAACAAACAAGGTAAATAACATGACAAAGGAAACATATAGCGACGAAGTGAAAGGGCTAATACAACAAGCTGAGAGTGGTGATGTAGATGCGATATTTGAGTTGTGTGAGATGTATCTTTATGGTGAAGGAGGTGTGAGGAGGGATTTGGTGAAGGCTATAGAGTGGTATACTAAAGTTGCGGAGGCGGAAGATACTGGAATGTATACTCTTCCTGCAATGTATAATTTGGGAGTGATATACCAATCTGCGAAATTTGTAAAAGATTACGACGTCAAGGCAATGGAGTGGCTCACCAAAGCTGCTGAGGGGCGTTATGTAAATGCGATGTTTATGTTGGGGTGGATGTATCGCGAGAAGGATGAAGCAAAAGCAGCGTATTGGGACGCTAAGGCTAGAGAAGAAGCATTACGTCAAGGTCTTAGAGTAGTGGACTGAGAGATAACAACAAACAAGGGGAATAATATGATAAAGGAAACATACAGTGACAAAGTGAAAGAGATAATGCAGAAGGCTGAGGATGGTGATGTAAAGGCTGTGTGTAAGTTAGGGGAGATGTATCGTTATGGCGAAGGTGTAGAAAAAGATGCGGCGAAAGCTGTAGAGTGGTTCACTAAGGCTGCGGAATGTGGGCATACTGAAGCAATGGATAGGTTAGGGGTGATGTATCTTAATGGGGATGGAGTGAGGATGAATAAAGCAAAGGCAATGAAGTGGTTCACTAAGGCTGCTAGTGCTGGGTATGCAGGGGCGATGGAGGAGCTGGGGTGGATGTATTATTGGGGCAAAGGCGTAGAGAAAGATGAAGAAAAAGCAAAAGAGTGGTGGAAGAAGGCAGCAGAGTGGTATACCAAAGCAGCAGAGGGTGGCGATGTAAAGGCTATGTATGTGTTAGGGGTGATGTATCGCTATGGTAGATGTGTGGAGCAGGATGAGGACAAAGCAATAGCGTGGTTCACTAAGGCTGCTAGTGCTGGGTATGCAGGGGCGATGGAGGAGCTGGGACGGATATATGGTAATGGTTATGGTGTAGAAAAAGATGCGGCGAAAGCTGTAGAGTGGTTCACTAAGGCTGCGGAATGTGGGCATACAGGGGCTATGTATAATCTGGGGAGCAGGTATCGCTGGGGGGATGGAGTCGAGAAAGATGAAGAAAAAGCAGAGTATTGGTATACTAAGGCTAAAGAAAACAACAAATAAGGTAAATAATATGACAAAGGAAACATATAGTGACGAAATAAAAAAGCTAATACAACAAGCTGAGACAGGGAATGAAAGGGCTATGCGTAAGTTAGGGTGGATGTATTATGCGGGTGATGGCATGCAGGAGGATGCGGCGAAAGCTGTAGAGTGGCTCACCATAGCAGCAGGACGTGGATATGTAAGGGCTATGTATGAGTTGGGGATGATGCATTGTATTATGGGTGATGAGTATGATATTGAGAAGGGAAGGCATTGGTTGCGCAGAGTTGCAGAGCAAGGACATAAGCAGGCGATGTATGATTTGGGACACGCGTACAGTGATTATTGTAATGAAAAGGAGAGAGATTACTTCAAGGCAATGAAGTGGTTCACTAAGGCTGCGGAATGTGGGGATGTAAGGGCTATGTATGAGTTGGGGATGATGTATCGCTATGGTAGGGGTGGTACGGAGAGGGATGCGGTGAAGGCAATAGCGTGGTGGACTAGGGCTGCTAATTATGGTGATGTAAAGGCGATGATGGAGTTAGGGAGGATGTACCTTTTGGAGGCTGATGAAGAAAAAATAAAGTATTGGTTCACTAAGGCGGCAGAGGGTGGAGATGTAGGGGCTATGTATGAGTTGGGGATGATGTACTATTATGGTAGATGTGTGGAGAGGGATACGGAGGAAGCAAAAAAGTGGTTCGCTAAGGCTAAACATAACAACAAATAAGGTAAATAATATGACAAAGGAAAATAAAATAGAAAAAACACAACAAGAAAAACCGGTATCTTTTCTTGAGAATATTAAGAATAATATAGCTACTAAAGTAATACCGCCTATTACCTGTATTATAGGTGATGGAGGAAAGGGTAAAACATATTTAGCATCACAAGCATCGAAGTATTTAGGTGATGTATTGTTGCTAGACTTCGATAAAGGTGGCTACGCGTATCCAGTACCTAGAGTAGAAGTATCTACACTAAGCGATTTTTATATCATTCTTAAAGAGTTGCGCCATGCACCTAAAAAAATCTTTGATGTGGTGATTATCGATCATATGCATGACGTAGCTAATCTATTTATCAAAGAAATACTAAAAAACGAAGTAATAGTAGAGTATGTGGATGGTAGAAGAGTAGAACGTAATCCAGAATCATTAGATGAGCACAGATGCTCAAACTTAAACTTTAATAAAGGCAAGGGCTTACTTAATGCAAAATGGGAGAAATTTATATCTTATCTTAAAGATATAAGAGACGAGCGCAATGTAAGCTTTATACTTATAGGGCATATCAAAATAGAACGCAGAGAGCTAGACACAGGAGAAGTGTACGACGTGCAAACAATAAAACTTCCAGCGGATTGTGGTACGTTTACCGCTTACACTGCAGATAATGTATATATCCTCGGAGAAAGAGCAATCAAATCAGAAGAAGAACGCTTAATGCGAAAGAATAAATTTTCCAAAACAAAATACAAAGGCAACTTAAGCGTATGTCGTGAGATCGTCACATCGAGCAACTCTCGAGGCGTATCTAAAGCTCGCATCGCACTGCCAGAAGAAATATACGATATTTCCGATCCTGAAGGAGTTGAAACATTCTGGACAGATTACAACGAAATCTGGACTCCAAAAATGACGATTGTGCATCCACAAAACAACAACACAGAAGGTAAATAATTATGAGTGAAATAACAATAAATGGGAATAACAATCATGTATACTTGGGAACATTTGAAAATAACGAGATGTCATTACCACATGATGAACTTCAAATAGAATCTACGTATATATCAAATTCTACTAGTGCACATGCAAATGATGCGGAGAAAACAAATCTTACTGGGCAATGGACAGTAGACTATCCTATACTGTCGATACCATATAAGGCTTTTAATGCTGCCGTCACGCATGTGGCATCTATGTTTGCTGAAAATCACGGACAAGAAGGATGCGATGGTTATTTAGAAAAAGGAACGACAGAGAACTATATATGTAATGGAGTTGTAAAAGGACTAGCTTACCCCATTATTAATAGAGCATACACCAAGCCCACCAATGATACTACAGCTAAACTAATGAAAGATAATGCTATAGAAGCTGGTTGGTATGGCTTTTTAAAACCATATGCAGACGATTTTTCTGAGGAAGTGGAAGTTGGAATTTTAGCTTCAGCGGCACTATTCTTGCTTAATGGAGTGAAAGAGAGTAGCAAACTTTTGCTTTCCATGCATCCTTATACACTTTTTGGTCTTTCATTTGGAGTAGAATATGTGAAAGGCGTGACTATTGGGGAAGATGAATGGTATAGAATCGACAAACCATTTTTTAGGGTTGTAGTGAGAGATTATATATGTCATTACCCAGCTTCTATAGTAAAAACTTGGGAGGGAGTAGGTGGAAAGCTCGCAAATCAAGGAGGATATGCGCGACCAGTAAGATATGCGTGCTTTGAAGGTGTGAGGCAACTTGCTAATCTTGGTGTAGGTTATGATTTTGGTGGGTAGTACATGCGCGGAGAGATGCCAATTTAATTCGGCATCTCTTTCTTCTTACCAATAATAGTATTCTTGTCACACATATGACCTTTAACACCACCAATCTCAGCAATTATGTTACAACTGCGCATAAACAATACAGTATCTCCTTCATGTATACCAAGTTCTTCAGAAGCAGCTTTACCTATCAATAAGATTTTTCCTTCAAGATATTCTGAAGGGTTATTAGTACGCAATTCTAATTCTTGCACCATAGTTGGAGTTAGTGCAAGCCCACTTTTTGTATACTGTGGAATTTTAGGAGGCTCAGTATAAGAAATGAAAATTCTGTTTTCTGTAAGTTCTAGATTACCCAGATTGATTTCTTTTACAGTGGTTTCAGGATAATCAATAAATATTCCAGTTGCGACTTCAAATCCTTTATCTGACGTATTTTCGGACATATTTTACCTCTCATCACTCATTATTTGACTTGTTATTATTTTTGTAGCCTTGTTTCCTCTTGGTAATTTAGCAAGTGTAGCAAAGACTTTTTCTAATTTAGCATTAGTTAGTACATTTGGTTTTTCTAAAAGCTTCTTTATACCAAACGCACCACCCAACAATCCAAGACCGGGTAGACCTTGAGTAGCTGCTACAAGAGGAACTCCACTGAGCAACAAATCTACAACAGATTTTCCTGTTTGTGGTGTGTTTATTTTTGTTCGGTAATCTTTAGCATATTTTTGTAATGTTGTCAACGTATCAAATAACTCCGCCTGTTCTTTAGTAAATAAACGCTTTTTTTGTTCTGTAGTAAGATTCTTGAGACGTTGTACTATAGCTTCAGCACTCTTAGCTTCATCACTAGAGCCAGAAGGAAAAATCTTGCTCAAGACAATTGCATTTTTTTCATCTTCACCAAGTTTATTGAATACTTTGGAAGTTTTCTTCTTTTTTGCTTGACCTAGTAATGCCTTGGCAAGTCCAGCACCACTGTCATCCTCTCCCTTCACCGCATTAGCTATCTTTTTATCATCTAAGTATATACCAACATTATCCTTATACGCAGTATCTACTGCAGCACGCTCTGCGCTTAACTCTGCAGGGAAGCTTTGATTGATAAAATTATCTAACTGGTTTATTTGTTCTTGTAATACATCTTTCTCTAATTGCTGATCAGGAGTAAGAGACGCTCCTTTGATCTTCCTTAATCTTCCAGCGAAGTCAGAGCGTATATCTTTTAAATCCTTAAAGGTATACCGCTCTTTAGGAGCGCGCATGAATTTTTTATCAATTTTCCTTAACTCTTTAGCTACAAGAGGAGGGACAATAGTTGCCTTTACTGGCTGTGATATAGCATCAGCCTTAGCATATAAGGCATCATATTTTGGATTCAACTCTGCTGCAGCAGTATCAAACTTTGTTTTTAGTTTTGAAGCTAAATTTTGCGCTGGGGTTTTTTCTGTGTCTATGCCTTTATGTAACTTTTGTAAAAACTGCTCTGCAGAATTATCTGTAGCATTAACCACCTCTGACATTGGTGTAGAACCACCTGTCATCTTAGCCAATGACTCATATACTTTGCTCATTTTGGGAGACCCAACAAGAGAGCCTACATCTGGCGAATTAATACCAAGACTTGCAGCCTTGTTTATAGCCTTTTGTGCGCTTGGTGTTTTCAGTTTGCTTATTATATCTTGTACTTTGCGTCCAGCAGCCCCTAGTCCTCCCATGACTCCTCCAATAGCCCCAGTTAATCCACCGCTTACAAGAGCATCTTGTAAGCCTGTGCCTATATTTTCACCCTGAAGTCCTGCAACAGCAGCATTACCAGCAATAGCGCGTAATAAACCCTTAACGCCTGTCGCTGCACCACCTACACGCCCCATCAGCAGCATATCACCAAGTATATGCCCTGCTTCTTTAGCTGGTCCGTCACTGCCCATTTGATACGGCTTTACTGGCTCATCTTGAGACAAGTTATATGCCCCCGTAGCAGTATCTATGCCAGATTGAGCCACGCCAGCACCAAGATTTTTATACGTGTCAAAAAGTATTCTTGGATCGATACCAGCATCCGGATCCGATGCATTATTTTCTAGCAGAGATTCGATATCTATTTGGTTGCCTCCGTCACTTGATCCACCAGTAGGTGGGGATGGAATGTTTTGAGATAGTCCCTGCATTAGCATATCACGCTCATTTACTGGGGCATCTTCAGTGGAACGATTGTCTTGCAGCTGAGATTGCTGTTGGGGGGCTTGTGGATTAGGTTCTTCAAAACCTCTGAGTGTCCCATGCTCCAAAAAGTATTTACGCTCAGCTTTAAAGCGGTTTACTTCTTCTAAGTATTGTTGTTTGTGCATCTCGAGACGCTTGATTATCTCTTCCTTAGGTAATGAATACGAAGGAAGTGAAGCTTCCGAAAAGTCTAACTCTCGATCAGAACTAGATCCTCTAAATGTTGCTTTTAAACGCCCCGCAACAACATTCTTCTTGAGTTCTTCAAACCTGCTCTTCGGTATATTAACAGGTACCTCATAAACCGATGATGGAGAGAACCTTTTCATCAAGCTATTACTCCTCCCGCTGACTTCGTTTATTAATTGATCAAATAAACCTAAAGTCTTTTCTGCAGTTCCAAGCTTCTCAGAATCTCCAGCGATACGCTTTGCAGTTTCTTTGTCAAATATAGCTAATGCAGGGTTTAATTGCGCATCTTTCGCAGATTGTTTCATATCTAGTTTCTGTTGTTCTATGTCTAGACGCGCCTTTTGTATCTCCATATCTTGCGCCATCTTCTCTCTTTCCAAAGCATTGGCTTCTTCATTACGCTTATGCGCTGCAACTTCGTGTACTAAAGACTCCAGTTCTCGTTGCTCTTGTATTCTACGCGCCTCTTCTAACGCGAGTTCTTGTTTCTTTTTTTCTCTGTAGTCTACTATCCAATCAGAGACTAAATTATCTTCCCGCGCCTGCATAATAGTTATCCTCTCTTCCTATATTATTAAATATATCTGTAAGGTTTATCTTCTTGCCCTTACGCTTTAAAAGTAGAGCTAGTGTTTGTTTATCTTCTCCACTCAAATCTTTGCCCCACGTTTTATCAGCTATAAAATGTCCAAGACTAGAATAACCATTAACATCTTGATCATCGCGATCACTAAAGTTGTCTTTGAGAAAATCTTTCAATAATTCAATATTACCAGTAGCATTCCTTCCTTGTGTTAAAGCTCTGTTAGATTGTAATTGAGCTCCTTCTCTAGAACCTTGTCTAAACATATCAAGACCCAATCCTCTCATTCCTCCTTCTCTCCCGCCATATCCAGTCTCTACACCGAGCTTTTCATATAAATTTTGTAGTTGTGGACTATATTTGCTTTCGATATCTCCTATTTTATTGTCGTAGTCTTGTGATGCAAATTTGATAGCGTCTTGTTGTCTTAATCTCCTATCATTAGAAAATCCATACATTGCATTCTCAAGTATTTTTTGCGCTACCTCATTCTTGAGATTATCACGCACACTACCTTGCGGTATACCCTGTACTTGAGATGTGTTGTCTATTCTGTTATCGCTAGTACTAATTTGGTTATCAGCACGCGCGGCAAATGGTGAGGACTTCATTAAGTTATTTAAAAATTGTTGGTATCCAACAGGGTCTTCCATGAACTTCTTTTGCTCTGCTCTGTATGGATCGAGGGTTTTATTCAAATCCGATCTTGCCTCTTGCGCTTCTTGATTCGCCATCGTACGTATTTTATTAGCACCTTCAGCAGTCTGTAAGCCTAGCAGCCTTTCTTGTATTGCTCTCAGCTGTTCTTGTTTAAGAAATTCGTCTTCTCTTGCAGTTCTTTGATTTAGTGCCCGTTGTTGCGCATTAAATGCACCTTTTTGGAATTGATTCGCCTTTTCACCCTGCAATAGGTTCATCAACAATAGTAAGTTTGGTAGCATCGTTTTGTTTCGTTAACATATTAAAAAGTATATCCCCTATCAAGATTATAAACTCTTTTAAATTAGTGTAAATATCATTGATATAAGATTCTTGATACCTTCCAACATAATCATTCCCTTGTTGTTGTAAGAATGTACTAATATCCTGCTGCTTTACTTCTGATGTGCTTGATAAATCTTCTATACTTACTATTCCTTGATCCAATACTTTTTGGAATACTTGACGTACTTTTGAAGCATCCTTAGGATCGATGGATTTGACAATCTGCGCTAATCCCATTAGTGCTGTTATAGCCTGCTCTGAATATGCGCTAGTTATCATTGTTTCAAATTGCTCAGCAGTAAGTACATTTCTTTGCCAAAG
Organism: Candidatus Anadelfobacter sociabilis; assembly: GCF_021811825.1. Lineage (GTDB taxonomy): Bacteria > Pseudomonadota > Alphaproteobacteria > Rickettsiales > Midichloriaceae > Anadelfobacter > Anadelfobacter sociabilis. The sequence goes on from NZ_JAJBJC010000013.1 coordinate 12,342, forward strand.
TGTACTTATATTACTTAACACTGGTATCGTGCCATATCTTCGCAATACTGCTATTAAACTATCCTTTTCTAGTAATCGCTTAACAAGTTTAGTAAACTCAGGATATAAATTAGCATACCGCAACAATAACGTGCGAAATGTATCATTATCAGCTCCAATAACAGCGAAAATTCCTTGATCTATATCATCTCTGAGCAGAATACTCATTTCACTCATGCTTTTGCTTTTGAGTAGCTGAGAAACAAAAATATTACTCGCAGTTTGTTCATTAAGTAGCGCAACAATACGTTTCCTAAGTTGTATACTGTCCGCTACTTGAAATGTATTCCAGTCTTCTGCGGGTGTGTTATTTTGCAATATGTCTCTCAGCTTCTCTTGCATACTACTTTGCTTCAGATTCTATTTTACTTAATACACTAGACCATATCTCCTTATCAATAGCTTCTGCAGCAGCAATTACAGAATTTATCTGATTTGAAATACTTTGTATTTCCCTCTCTGCTTCTGCTGATTGGCTATAAGGTTTGTTATTCGCGAATATTTGACCAGCCATGTTACCAACTACACCACTCGCAATCGCGCCTTCCAATCCTGCGCCAACAGCAAATAGAGGTGCGCCCACAAACCAACCTGCTAATGCAGCGGCTACTGTAAGTATTTTTTTCACTATATTTTTTCCCCCATGGCTCTCTTTTGCAAGCAACGCTCTTTTAGCAGCATATAGCTTTGTTAATTGGTTACTAAGGTCGCTTAACTCATTTATTTTCGTATCGTATTTTGGCAACAATGCTTCAGCTACTGAGATATCTATATTATGACTCTTTGCTTGTGTAATCAAATTCGCAGGCTGTGCTGATTCTGGTCTACCGAAGAAGTCCATAAGCCAATTTGGGTATTGCACACCTTTAAAGGTAATATTCGGCAACATATCAACAAACTCATTTACCTTGCCTTCCATGTCACTAAAGACTCGGTCTGGCATCATCTCTGGATCACCACTAATCCTTATTGTCAACGGCTCTAATGGAGACAACGGTTTATTATCTATAGTAGCATTAGCTTTGGCTAAGTTGTTCCTAAGATAATATGTTTTTACATAATCCTTTACTATATTTTCAATACCTATAGTGTTCGGCGTCTGATCTACATACACATTTCCATTAAATTGTTTTGAGAGGAAAGCCCCACGCTTGTATTTAAAATTTTGAGGATAAGTTTTTGGTGTTTGTATCCTCTGATTCTTATTATATACCGGATCCAATATAAATGGTACTTGGCTAGGTATTGGATTCGGGATATTATGGACTGGTATACTTACAGTAGCTTTAGGATCAGCCGTATAAACGTATTGCCCATCATCACCAACAGTAACCTTAAGATTCTTAGGGTCATAAGTAATAAATCGCGAGTCATTGTCACTGATGTGAAAATCATGATAATCACCCTTGACCATTCCGTTATTATATTTGTCCTTCCTATACACAAGCCTTGGTTTATCCTGAATGAATTTACGCACCTCTCCCACGGTTTCTTTGTTTTTAGCGGCACTATCTTTCCACTCTTGTATACTTTTATGTGGAGATATTGTAGCAAGTACATTGGCATCACCTTTACTTATTTCATTTAAGTCATTCGTCATATTCTTTACAGCAACAGAATACACCTCAGGTGAACTTAGTTTTTGTCCCTCAGATTTAGCTCCGACTTGTTTTTTAACTTCATCTTTTACTTTAACTAATGCCTCGTTTTTGTTTTGCTGTATTTCGCTAGTACTTGGTTTATAACTATTGATATCTGTACCATCCACATTTCTTGCGGCGATATCTATATATTTAGGCATGTTTGTTTGTATATTTTCCTGTAGTTGTTTTTGTTCTGCCTCTGGCAAGCTTGTTACGGCAGAGTTTAGCGCGTTATCTGGCACATTAATAATATTCGCGAAATCCAACGCCGTTGCATTGTTGTTCAACAAATTATTTAAAAATGTAGCTATATTTTTCGCGTCCACACCACTCGCTCCAGCTGACACTGCAGCTTCTTCCATATTGTTTAATATCGTATTTTTTATCACGTTCCCCACCTCTGTTTTATTGTTATTGATTTGTAAGTCCGCTTGAATGTTCGGTATGATGTTTATACCATACTTATCCTCAATGTCATCGTTAATTTTATCAATATCGTGCAATTTCTCATTAATATTAGTAATATTTCGTGAATGTTCGTCTATATTAGTGTTTTTAGGTGTAACTAATATTGATGGAGTTTCTGCATTATTTGTTAATGTTATATTAAAATCTTCGTCTTCAAGTGATTTTTCCAATGATTTTTCCCATTCTTCGTATGGTGGTATCGTAGCTCTGAGTCGCTTATCTTGTATATATTTTGCGGCTGATTTGACATAAGGATCAAGATCATCTTTGATTGCCTTTGCACCACTGACAATACCATCAGTAATGTTATAAACAGTGTTCCCAGCGTATTTAACGACATTATAGAGACCTTCACCACCGGCATCTACAAGGTTGCCTAATCTCCTCTTAGTTGCTTCACCAAATTCCGCGGTTTTATTACTGAACCATTCTCGATTCTTCGCCGTCTCCTCCTCCTTGAGTGCCATCTCATTCTCGAGTGCAATCCTTTCCTTTTCCCGAAGTTCCTTAATATGCTCAACCTCTGCTCCAACTTTATCTGCAATATATCCGAGACCTTCACCAATACTTCGACCAGCGTATTTTGCAGCATCATAGAGACCTTCTCTCATCTCTTTCGCAAATTTTCTTGCCTCTTTCCCTTTTGGCACCCATTGTTTTCTCTTTTCTAAAAGCTGCTCTTGTTTTTTTTGTACAGTCGAGATAAACTCTTTATAACTGTCTCTGTCATAACCATGCTCTTTTATTGAGTACGTTATAGGAACATCTCCCACACCCATAGTTACATGACCATTGCTTAGCAAAGCCTTTAACTGCTGTTGCGTAACACCAACGTATTTTGCTTCATCTTCTAATATTTTATTACACAGTGTGTAAATTTCTGTATTCTTTATGCATAACTCCCTCAACTTCTTAGGTAGATCAAGACGACCTACTTGCGGTATACGAACATCATGCTCCATTGTAGTAGGCGCATCGCTTAAAGTAGATACATCGTTTCTAAGCGCAGAAGGTGCAGGAGCGAATGACCTGTTAATATGACTGTAATCAACAGGTATTCTTTCTGGTGCTGTGTTTGGTATATATATTTGCTGCACCTTCATTGGACGCGCATGAGGATACGCCACTTCCTGATTAGTTAGTGGCATACCCGCATCTAAACTTGTTATCTCGCCCTTATCCTTTAAATTCTGCAGGGCTCCAGCATACGCTTTCTTAGACAATCCATATTTCTGGTCTAGACGTATAGGCTCGCTGGTAGTATATTCAACCTCCTGCCCTATTGTAGGCTCATCACTTAAAGTAGATAGCGGATATAACTCAACAGGATGTACTTTTGTTGGCTCTGTAAGACGTTGTATTTCAGTCCTAAGAGCATCTCCAGTTAAACCTCCATTAGGGCTGAGCTCACTCATCAAATCTTGAATTTGCTCCTGCAAAACACTAATCGCGTCACTAGTATAATTCATAATAGCATTCTGCACATATGGAGTCACACTCTCGCGTATAGCGTTTGCGAGCCCCCTATCATCAGGAGGAAGATTCGGATTTTCCGCATACACTTGGTATAGTGTATTATTCACAGTTTCATTAAGCAAATTATTCTCTACCGCCGAGACATTGGACAATACAGGATATTTCGCACGTAAATTCGAGAAAACACCTTCATAATGAGGTATACTACTAGTAGGAGAAAGAGTAATGGTTTTGATACTATCATCTACAGTAGACTTGATTTTTTGAGGTGACTCCTTTATCTGAGCTACAATCTTATTTTGTTGTTTTTGTGTCTCAGCATGTTTCTCAAAATACTGATTTTGAGATTGCAGCGATTGAAAAAATTCCTCTGGTGAGCCATATTTATTAGATGACAAGCTTTTATTTGGCTTTCCTTTATTCTTATCTATATATTCTGCTATTCCCCCAGCATCCTCTATTGCGTTTTGTACTAACTCTACAAAATTTTTGGGAGTTGTACCGTAAACTAAATGCTGTTGAAACAGCGGATAAAATTCTTGAGCAGCTAATTTCTCAGCTGCTGGCGCCCACTTTTTATCACCTTGCAATGCCAAATTATTAGCATCTTCAACAAACTGAGCCAAAACTTGCCCACCATCGTTAACAAAGTTTTCTAATTCTTTAGCATACGCAATTGGCTGTGTTTCCAAATCGACAGGGAAGGGGATGCCTAAAGCTGCTGCATTCGCCGCCAATTCTTGACTTAGACTTATTTGTGGTGATTTCTCACGTTGATCAAAATTCTTAATATCTTCTGGAGTTGTGGAGGGTGGAAGATCATTCTCCTCTGGTGGCGTCTTAGTAATATCATCATACAATCTTTGCAAGGTATTTTCTACATCTCGCGCAAAAGACCACGTTCCTTCGCTAGGTCTTTCACCCATATAATATTTAGTAATCCATTCGTTTAAAGCCGCATTTGTAAGTGGCTTCTTTTCCAAAAGTTTTTCAAAAAGTGCTTTTCTTCTTTGTAGGACATCAGGAGAACTAGTATCATGAGTAGCTTTGAAAAGAATGTTCAAATCCCCTTCTTTCAACATCTGAGGTAAATACCCGCTGTGTTGTTGTAAGACTTTGTCTTGAAAATCTTTAGACACATACCCAGCATTACGGAAAAACTCCTCTAGATTGGTAAAATCTGACGCACCCTTATTAACAAAAGCATTATAATCCTTATCAAGGATACGTTCCATATCTGTATCAAAGGCATTCTTAAACTTGCTATATGGAGTGCCTGATAAATGCAGTTCTTCTTGTTTTTTTTGTTCCGAGGCAATCCTATCATAAAGATCTTTATAATGTGATCTTTTCAGCTCTACCATAGGTTTATACCCCTGTAGCCTCGGCTCTGTACTCAAATAATCAAGGAATTTGTTAGTAAACGCCCATTTATCCTTAGCATTAGTATTGTATGCTAAGTTTGTAAATTGCCTATTGATATCCCTCCCCAAAAGATTGTCAAATTTCGCCTGCCCTTCAGACGTTGTATCAAATCCGCCAGCATTATTTTTAGGAAGCTGATCAATGAAACTATTTTTATAACCTGTATAATACGTATGCTCATTATACAAGTCAGGCTGCGCGATTGGATTACTAGCTGCTGTATTACTCAACGGAGACAGGTTTTGCTGTGCAGGCGCAGTTATATACGGAGCATAATATTTGAATGCGTCATCGCCTGTAAAATTTCTGCTATAAGGTAACCGCAGATTATTTGCTAATGTAGCTCTTTGCTCAGGTGGTTTTTGTTGCATAAATTAAACTAAAACAAAAATTTACTAGTTGAAGTAGAGCCTCGAGCATTAGAAGCAAACAATTTAAAAGCTTTGGTATCCCTCTCTACACCTTGCTGCCCCATTGATGCGATCTGCTGTTGTGGCAACTTGTTAGGAACGCCCAATGCTGCGGCTCCGTCTGTCTGTACAGCAGCATCCTGTCTTTGTTGGAGGGGTGCGGTGACAGGAGCCACCGTCCCAGATACTGGGCTTAACGGAAATAAGTTCGCAGCATTATTTTGAGTGTAACCTTGTTTCCCATCTTCTGCAAATATATTCGTATCTGTACGTCCATAATTTATTGGCGCACTATAGCTTACATCATTAGCGAATTCCTTGAAATAATTCTTTAGATCATCGAGTGTGCCATTTGATTGGAATCTTTGTTTATCTAAAGGATTGTCAGGCAGATAGTCTTTCCACCACGCTCTACTTGTATTATCTTCCATTTGACCAGTAGTGGGATTGTAGTACTTTCCCCCAAATACCAAATCCGCCATTCCTTTAGCTGAATCCAGCCCATAGTTAGCCACACCTGAAAACGTTTCTTTCGCCCCTTTCCAACCTCCTTCCACTAAACCGTGTTCCTTAATATTTTCTGACCAATTCCTTTTTAAAGCAGCCCCCTGTTTCAACGCATCTATAAGCATAGCAGCATTAGCTACTTTCCCTGCACCCTTCATAATAGACCCGAATTTACTAGCTTGAGCCGGTGCTTGCGCCACAGCCGCAGGTGCCTCACGCGCCGCATTAAATTGCGCCAGCGCTTCTTCTGTTAATCCTGAATTACTACGGGGAGCAATAGGCATCTTATTGAATCTGTTGAATGTAGCAGCGTCGGCTAATTCATCTATATTGTTCAAATCAGCCATAGGGCTCGCGCTATTAGCAGTATAAAAACTTTCTGCTCCTGAATTAGCAGATTTAAAATCACCACTACTACCAGAGATTTGACTTAACAAGTCATCCACGGGGTTATTAGGAGCTAGAGCCTTTGGTAATTCCTTCTGAGCTTGTGATAATGGCAAGTGTTGTAATTGTTGTTGTACAGCAGTATTATTGCCGCCGTAAGCAGCCATGAAATCTTCATCCAGATATGCCATATCTTCAGGAGCTAATTGCTTCCAAAATGCTGCCTTTTCTTGTGGTAACTTGTTGGCATTCTCTGCTATACGATCAAACATAGATTTTCTGGCATTAGGATGCATACTGAAGATTTCATTGGCTGACTCTGGATACATTTGTTTGAGTCTACTGCGGACATATGCTGGATTTTCCTGCGCGTGTTGTAGTAATGAGTTTATATTAGGAGATACACGCTCTTTACTCATATCTACAAGCACATCGCCCAAATGTTGCTGTGCTTGTTTAGAAAGTGTGGAATCCTTTAAAATTTCATTCAATACAGGTCTTTCTAATGCGTACTCCCTATAAGGCAGTATACTAGGTGCAGCCTCAAACTCTTTTGGATTAGTGAGCCAACTGTCCAAAATTTGATTTGTATCAGCTTTCGGCAATGGCTTGCCGTCAAGACGAGAGTTTAACACATCTAACAATGTGTTTTGGTTCTGCGCTATAATTTGCTGAGCCATCTCTGGGTTTTCTGCTGCCGCTTGTTTTACGAAATTTCCTGCAGTGTTTTGCGCATCTCGCACAGGTTGCCATAGAGCGTTCACAGCTTTCTGCACAGGTTGAGGAGTGGCGTCTACAAATTGCCTCGACATATTATATTTCCCACCAGCTGCGTGCTGTATATCCCTAAATGGCGTAGTAAAATCCCTTGAACCAAGCAATTCCATTTCATTTAAAATATTAGGATAATCCTGTACATTAAAAGATGGGAATACTTCTTGTAATTTCTGCAAATCTTGCGGCAGTACGTAATCTCTTTGACCTACAATATTTTTAAGTTTACCACTCAACTTACTATTGCCCTTAAACTCATTTAATATTGCTTTCTTATTAGGACTAAGAAAGACATCCTTTCCAGTCAGCTCTTTCAATCGTATTTCGGCTGTCTTAAGTGCCTTCTCATCTATAATACCCTTTGATGTAATCTGCGCTATATCATCGTATGGATTAGTTTTAGCAGTATTCTGCAATGACCATCCTATAGGGTTGGGCTCACTCGGGAGAAGTTTTTTCTGCCTATAATTTAGTGCTAAATCTTGAATTTGCTCATCAGTAAGATTCTTGAACAACGGAGGTTTATACTCCGGAATAGAGCCAGTATTAGCGGTAGCAGATATATTTTTGAATCTTCCAGCACTACGGTTCAGTGCTGCTGTATTAGCTTGAATCTTCTCGGCATTACTAATATTCGCTACTTGCTTGTTTATAGCTTCTCCAGCAAGTTTCTTTGCATCACCAAGTAAACTCTTTGCTTCAGCTATCTTTTGATCCGCTGTTAACTTCGGATTCGTCTTTATTCTCTGCGGAAGAAGTTTTTGTAAGAAGCTGCGCATTTAATGTAAGTACCACATTTTCTAATGTTGAAATTCTACCTTCTAGAACTGATAAATAATAACATATTTGACTGCTAAACGCTAGTAAATCTTCATCTTGTAGTGGGGGCTGTGGTATAGTATATTTCATGGTACATATCCCTCCCATCCGCCACTACCTTTCCTTGTGGCAAATCCTGTGTTACTTATCACAGGAGCTAATGTTGAAAATGGTTTAAACGTTGCACGATTATTACTGCGCAGTGTTTTGTGTAATACATTGAGAGCCCGCTCTCTTTCCTCCCCGAAAGAAACGTTGAAAGCTGCGCATATAGCTTGGGCTACAGAATATTTCATATATTTCACAAAATTCAATTCTACTGGCAAATCTAAGGTAGAAGGTGTGAATGTAAAATTAGTCCCATCAAATGATACAGAAATCTCTGGAATTTGCGGACTACCTAGTGCTACAAATGTACCACTTATACTAGGAACTGGATAAATATATATACTTTGCGTCGGTAAATAAAATGTCCAGCATTGTGGTATTCCCACCAAAGCAGTATATTTTATATTATTAAAAAATGTCTCATTGTCTTGGTGTGTCAGATACTTGTTAATAGTATTATTCCATATAAACGTTACGTTGGATACCGCCCAAAAAGGAGTACTAATGATAGCATACCCATTTTGGGAAGTGTAACTCGTAAATGATTGTTGGTATCCAGTAATTAATTCTGTACCGCTAACTTGCGCAAAAATATTCATTTCTTCGCAGATTTGCCGATATAAAACAAGCTTATCTTCGTTAGCAAGATACGGCTGTTTTCTATCATCAATACTAAGAAATCTTATATCATCCACTAAATTAGCTGTATTAACTGTCGTCATATCTCATTCCTATTATTATATCCATCTTCATTTTTTCTTCCGTGGTCCCCACTCACTGTTCCATTTTGGTCGCGGTACCCACACACTTCCCTTCGTTTTAATCCATTGTTCCATGAGGTCTTTTTGGTCTTTTGGAAGCACGTCCCTAAAGGTAGCTCTATCTCCTTTGTACCCAGCCACTTCATCTCCCCCCACCGGCTCACTCATTTTTCCTCTTCCGGAGTAATGAGGAGGCGTCGTATTTGTGATGTACTCTCCTTTGTATAAAGGCGCCTCGTCTATATTATCCACTATCTCCTCTTTTTTAAGCTTGTCTTTTGCCTTATTGGCATGACTAGATTCACTATTGCTGTTGATGACAGTCTTTGCATTAGAAGTACTGATGCAGGTGGTGCTCAAGCTACTTTCTGATCCACAACATGAGGTGAACAAATACACTCCCCCTAGTTGCGGCGTGATAGACATAGGCATAATACATTGCGTAGTAACGACAATATCACTAGATGAGTTCTGGTATTTAGTGGTCACAGTAAACGGCACTTCATCAGTTGTTTCGTTTCTAGTGCGTTCATCCAACATCTTCTCGCTTTTTTTGATTGCATATGCCCATGCTGCTTGTTTCGGATAGAGATAGCTTTTATGCAAACGTACATTGGTGGCTAAAGGAAGCTTTGGATCAGATGCTATACCACCTGTAATATCTTGAAAGAGACGTACATTTTTCACCCATCTAAAAAAGTCCTTAGGCTGCCATGGCAATGAGCACACAGCATAAACCAGATCAACACCAATTGTAGTATCTTTAGCATTTATCGTAGGGAAACCCGCTGCTTCTATGTAGCGTAATTGGCTTGTCTTGACTTTCACAACAAATGTAGAGCTAGCAGATTGATTAAAATCCTCTACCGAGTTGAATGTGAATAGGTTACCTAAACTCCAATCATCATAAGACGCATCAGAGTGGTCAGTTTCGCTAGCTCGTGGTATGAAAGGCGAAAATCTCTTTATTCCAACTACGAACGGTATATCTTTACTTATGTAAATTCCAGTGTCGGGCGTATAAGTACCTATGACATCCCAACTAAGAGTCACATTAGTTAGTGTACTATCGGTGGGATTTTGCGCTACACCAGTGATAAGAAATGTCGCTCCTTGCGTCCACTTTACCCTTAGGGTTTGTTTCAAACTAGGCAATGTATATACGCTGAGCGCTCCGTAGCGCATTTCTCCCAGTTTTTCTGGATGCATCATAGTACTATTTGCTGGATACGACCCCGTTATTGCCTCAAGCAAATTAGGATCGCAAGCAAGTTCTGCACTTTTGTTACCAGATGATTGCGCATAAGAACTGCATAATTGCAAGACTTGAGGATTGAGCTCTGAAATATCTGGAATGAATGCTAATGGAGGTCGCAATGCGTTATCAAAGCACGTGAGGTACCAACACTGCGCATAAGATGCGAAGGTTAGCGGAGTATGCACACTGATAGTGTCAGAGTTGGTTATAGAAGTATTCGCTATCTTTGTACGCACATAATCAATTGGCGGCGTCACAGGTGGCATAGTTTGTACTATAGTGTTCCAAACATTAGATTGCAGCATAGTAGCGAAATCTTGCTCGAAAGTAGCCAATATAGTAGCGATGGAGCTTGTGATATAGTTTGTTATATACTCTCCCTTTGCAAAAAACAGACTACTATCGTAAAGGTCTACACTCTCTCGCACTTGGCGAATATTTTGCTTTCCCCACGTTACTAACTGCGCTGGAGCAAGATACTTACTAATACCATAACCTAAAGTCTCAAAATTAGCATCATCTCCTCTTATGACAGTCTGCCCATGATACGGCATTATGTGCGTGAAGCTTGCTTGCCCTATTGGCAGGACTTTTACTTTAAAGGTCACGTGATCTAGGAAGCATGGTGTGGAGCGTATATACTCCTGCCACGCTCCACTTACTATATCAGCTACAACAAGCTGATTCTTTGATAAATCTTGTACAACAGCCATAATCATCTACCCAATGAAATAGGAACTTCAACAATCTGATCAGGAATACCGCAACCACCATATAATGCAGAATTACGATATACTTTATCATGCGTACCCTGCACGGTAGAGATACTACTGACCATGTATATTTTTCCATTTTCAATAGAACGTACTTCCCATTCTATATCATGTACATCTTTCGTAGGCATCGGACTAGCTATTTGTAAGCCTGCATCTCGTACAAAACCAATGAGCTTTCCGTGGTTACCCATATGTCTTACTGTAGTAAAACATTGTATCCATTGATTCGAAGACACGCTTGTAGTAGTATAAACATTAGGACATAGAGCTGCAAACAACATATCGTTAGCGTGTATTAACTGACCAGCCCCACTTTTTGGTGATATTTCGGCAGCGGTACCTGATGCACCAGCACGAAGATATAGATTAGTGGTAGCGTCAACCAAGATTGGTGATCTTATACTACTTGGTGTTAATATGTTTTGTAGCTCACTATAATTATTCTGTGTTATTAAAGTCTTTGTTACTGTAGCTCCGGTCTTCAGAGTTGGCGCAGAATCGCATAGTATATCATTAACTGGAACGTAAAATATTGCCTGTGCGCTGCTCCTGTTCTTTGCAGTCGTCGCCGTAACACTAACAATCATAGTACTAGCACACGCGACTTTACATGTCCACGGATGATAAACTGGTCTTTTCTCTAAAAAAGATGCTCGTTGCACAGTAAACGCTCCCACAACTCCAGTCGCATTATTACTCCCTCCCACGCCAGCTCCAGCGGAATCTGGTGTAGCACTTGTGTATGTGTAACTAGCTGGTGATGTAGTAGAATCAAACGGCGATAGCGTTATAATATCTCCAGGCTGATAGACAAACACATAACTGCTAGTATTTAGAGCATTTTTATCCATAGGAATAGTAAGAGACATTTTTAGATATCCTTTGGTGGCTGCAATAGGCGCTCCACCAGTGACAGTCGCATTTGTGGAGTCCATTTTTGGGTATGTTAGGCTGGTATTAA
>NZ_JAJBJC010000446.1 GCF_021811825.1 Candidatus Anadelfobacter sociabilis
AGAAAATATTAACTATAAAAGAGAAAGAAAAATTATCATTTATAGAGATTGCAGGACGTTTCAGTTTATCTAAAACTACAATTTTTAAGTGGAGCAAAAGGCTAGATCCGCAAAAACATAGGAATAAGCAACCAATCAAAATAGATAGGGAAGCTTTAAAAAAAGATATACAAAACCACCCTAATTCTTACGGTTATGAAAGGGCATCAAGACTAGGAGTAAGTGCATCGGGAATTAGATATGCTAAAAAACGTTTGGGGATTAGCTATAAAAAAACTCTAAATCACCCCAAAGCGGCTCCCGTCAAAAGATCTATGTTTTGCCAAAAAATTGATGAGATAA
>NZ_JAJBJC010000447.1 GCF_021811825.1 Candidatus Anadelfobacter sociabilis
GCAAGAAGGCTCGGAGTAAGTGCATCTGGGATAAAGCATGCTAAAAGATGCATTGGTGTGACATATAAAAAAACTCTGAATCACCCCAAAGCGGATCCCGTAAAAAGATCTATGTTTTGCCAACAAATTGACAAGCTAAAAAAAGAAGAAAAGCCGATAGTTTACATTGATGAAAGCGGCTTTGCGCATGACATGCCGAGAACACACGGTTATTCATTACAAGGTCAGAAGATGCTACGGCACACATGATTGGGGCGTAAAAGGAAGAACCAATGCTATAGGAGCATTGATAGGCAGCACTTTAATTGCCGTTGGTTTAGTTACGGGCTCTGTTAAT
>NZ_JAJBJC010000448.1 GCF_021811825.1 Candidatus Anadelfobacter sociabilis
CCCCCCCAAAGATCAACTCCCAATCTCCTAGAAGTAAGATATTTACGACTATTCCTTCTTGTCATAATAAAATATAATAAAACAAAGTAAATTCGATCAAAACCCAGCACGCATCATACAATATAACGAAACAAGTGCGCTAAAGCTCTGGAGCCTCCATCTTATATATGTAGTATTAATTGTCAATGTGTTTTTATATATGACTAAAATAAAGCTTTAAGATTGATATTAAGGAATAAAGGATAAAGTATTATAGTAATTTGTTGAATATTAATGTGACAAGAGGTTTACGATTGAAGTGTTCATATCTGAATAATATGGTTATTTGAGAGTGTGG
>NZ_JAJBJC010000449.1 GCF_021811825.1 Candidatus Anadelfobacter sociabilis
CAGAGATAATTATATCATTATTTTCGCTCCAAGTACTACTTTCTATTTCTTCTTTACCTTTAGCCTTAACTAATATAATTTGCTCATCTGGTACTTTATCATCTGCTGATTGCTTTCCCCAATCATACTGTTTAACATTTTCTTCAAGCTTTTTCCATGTCTTACCGAGATTTGTTGTAACAAAAACTTCTTTATGAAGGTATCAATCCTCATCTGAGAAATCATCACATGATTTAAAAATAGATGAAATTGCCCATTCTCTTTGAGTTGGATGAAATCTAATGTCTTGAATTTTCTCATCATTATTTAAAGGTTTTAAATGAGCTCCACAATCCTC
>NZ_JAJBJC010000450.1 GCF_021811825.1 Candidatus Anadelfobacter sociabilis
TTAGATGCTGGAAGAAAGCATAAGGGATCTTCCTTTGATATAGGCATTCCAGCAGGACATTGTTTAGGCAAAATTGAAGGAGGAAAGAATGGACACTTGCACAATCTTAAGTTTTATTATGGACTTCTTCCAACAGTCTATACAAACAAGAAATAATCAATGATAAATCATTTATTTTAGACTTCGACCAATTATTTTTATTATTTTCAACTAGTAAATTAAAATAAGGGGTTTTGGGACGAGAGAATATTCTGCAGCTCCAGATAATTGAGTATTAAATTTTCTTATATGAGGTCTCTTTGCATAATGGGCAGTAATGTTGTGAAGATGGCCGGC
>NZ_JAJBJC010000150.1 GCF_021811825.1 Candidatus Anadelfobacter sociabilis
CGGAGAGAGGCTTCTGACATCTAGTTGGTACGAAGAAGCTCCGACATGGTCTCCTAATGGAAGAGTGATAATGTTTTATAGAAAAGATAAGCGGGGCTATGGAAAGATATATGCTGTTGATATTACAATAAATAAAATGTACGTCGTAATATAAATTGATGAGATATCTAAAGACTATTTAGATTGAAGATTTTTATGTATTTTATTGATTTATAGGAAGTCAGTAAAACCTACTATATCAACAATTCAGAAAATAAAGGTAATTGTAGTGATTTAGTTGTATTTTATATATGAGTATGATGTGAAATTAATATGCAAAGAGATTTGAATTTTTCTAAACTGCCAAATATGGTGAAGTTTTAATAATGAAAAAGAGTTTAAATGATTAAATAGCGCATCTTATCAAAACCCACTACAAGCCGAAACAAGAAGGAAATGATTGAAATAATTCCACTTATCAGGCAGGTTAAATTTTTTAAAGAAAAAGAAAGCAATGATGAATATTTTCTTGATATAATTAAAAAGCTTCAATATGAATTTATTCCAAAAGGAGACATTGTTTTTGAAAGAGGTAACACGGTTTTATATTGATTGACTTTATTAAACATTAATAAATTTAAAACTAAAAAATTAAATAAAATCATTAAGCATAATTAATGAGATTTAGTTGCCAAATTAATATTATATATTGAAGAGTTTCAATCTTCAATAAAATTTGATTTCTTAACTATTAAATTTATTTTTCAATTATTTATTACATTATTTGAGTTATCTTAAAATAAATCAAATTTCTTATTAATTTTAATTTATCAATAAGATTAATAATAATTCATGTGTAAGTTCTCATAAATATACTTTTATTTACTTAAATAAAAATTAAATTTTTTCTTGTAAAAATTTACTAATTTTATATCTATAGGTTCTATTGGTGATAAGTTTTATATTATTCTTGAAGGAATTGTTAGTGTTCTTGTGCCTGATCCTTCAAAGCTTTCAAATGATTCATCATCAAATATTAATAATGAAGAATTTTCATTTTGATCGCAGGAAGTAAGAGACAAAATATCATCATTTACTGAATTTATTGCATTAGATACTGGTAAGAGTTTTGGAGAAATGGCACTTGTTAATAACAAGCCAAGAGGTGCTACAATATTATGAACTGAGGATTGACATTTTGCAGTAATGGACCAAGAAGATTACAGAAATACCTTGATGTCTCTTGAAGCAAAACATAAAGAATCAATTATTTATTTTCTATCGTAGGTTTTTACATTTAATGATATAGAAATCTTCCTCTTTTTAGTTCGTGGTGACATTCTCTCCTTTACAAACTATTGTATGTGATTGAGGAGATAGATTTTATAAGAAATGAAATTGTGTATAATCAAGGAGATATAGCAAACTCATTTTTCTGAGTTTACAAAGGAGAATTTTCTGTTCATAAATAAAATTCTTATTAAAGTCGAAGAACCAGAAAAACTTAATATATTTGAGCAAAGAAGGCATTCTCCAAATTTTTGTCCTCCAATTTCTAAAGCAAAAGAATCGGTAACATCATATCTATGAGCAGGAGGTATATTCGGCTTAGAGGAATCTTTTACTGAAAATCCTAAAACTGATATGAGCATGAAGACATACAAATGCAAAGTAGTAAGAAAAATAAAGCATTATTCATTTAGATGCTCAAACAAATGACTCTACAATTATGGATAATACTTCTATTAAAGGTAATGCCTAGAACTAATCTCCTACTATTAAAGAGTAAAATGGGATTATTTTTGACTTAAAAAATTCAAACATCTTTCTTATTAAAATTATTTAGTTCTATAAATCATTGATAGAAGATTTAAGAGTAAAATTTTACTATTTGATTTAGCTAACTGGCCGGCTATTGAGAGTTCATCTCCATCAAACTCAAACATCATGAAAATAAATTCGAGCAAGGGAAGTTTGTCTATTCCAAATAGAGATGGAAATATGTTCGGAAAGTCAGAAAGAAAACTAGATTTTGGTAAAATAATATCCCTTAATAAGCATGCTATTCATTGGTTTGATTTTAATAAATTTCATTCTTGCACAAAAATCTACTATTAGATTCAATAACTCATTACTTTTTGCCTTTTTATATCAATAACTTTGAATTATTAGTCTTTTAATTTATTGCTAACTAATAATTTTAGGTAATAGCAATCCAAAAATTGGACCTGGATCATATCTAAAATAACATAATCAATTCAAAGAGCAACTTTGATAAGACTATGATTAGCGGATCTATGTTAGCTACTAGTGACATAAGTACATTTGGAAGGACTGATAGGAGGCTTCTCCCACAAACTGAAATAACAAAGAGAAGAAATTTTACAACTCGTTTTGTTGAAAATATGAGAAAAGGAAGGAAGAAAGTTTCAAGCATTAGTCAAGATTTTGAAGACTCTGATAGTGATGAATCAATACCAAATGTGCCGGGTCCAGGAAGTTACTACCAAGAAAGCGATCAAGGAATTATGAACAGAACTGATAATTCTCCATACCAATATT
>NZ_JAJBJC010000451.1 GCF_021811825.1 Candidatus Anadelfobacter sociabilis
CTTTTGGGTTCATTTTATCTGAGAGATTTCGGTGCATTAATTAAAAGTCTAGGCGTATACACACATATGTCCGATCAATTTACCGTGTTTGGTACTCAAGTTATTTCTTGTTCAGTGCGAGAGGCATTATATGTTTTGGAAGGATTTCTTGATAATCAAAGGATTGTACAATGTAGCATACATTCAACTAACACTCAGGGTTTTACTGAAATTTTATTTGTACTGATGTATTTGTTAGGTATTTCATTCCAACCACATTTTAAAGATCTTAATGATCAACAATTATACTGCTTTGATCGAAAAGATGTTCCAGAAAAATATGCGAAAATGTT
>NZ_JAJBJC010000452.1 GCF_021811825.1 Candidatus Anadelfobacter sociabilis
CATCCATACATTAATGTAGTTTTTGTATATCTTCTACGCTTAATCTAGTGATCTTTGCGATTGTGTGAGTGTCCATGCCAGCAGCGAGCATAGAGCGTGCTATTTCTATTGTTTTATTCTTCTCGCCCTCCGCCATCCCTTTCTCCATCCCCCTCTTTGTAGCATCTTCTATAGCAGCATCGAATACAGCTTGGTTATCCCATACGCGCTTTATTTCCTTTTCGTATGAAAGGAGTTCTGGTTCTGACCAGTAGAATTTTGATCAAGTGCATCGATCTCTAGGCTTGTATGAACGCTTTTTGTAGATATTTGTAGCAATAGTTGAGCTAAAT
>NZ_JAJBJC010000453.1 GCF_021811825.1 Candidatus Anadelfobacter sociabilis
TCATGCCAATGAAAATGATTTCTTTAAGAGTGCTTCAAAAAGAGTATGTCTTCCCCAGGAAGCAGAAATAGAAGATAAAATAGAAGTTTACATTCCTATGGAAAGGCAAGACTCATTTTCAACAACTATATACATGATCAAGAATGTATCTCAAGAAGCTGAAAAGATAGCTACAGATACAGAAGAGTATGAAAAGGATAAAGATCATCATGAGGAAACAAAATATAGATTCTTCGAAAATCTAGAACTTAGAGCAATTTTATTAGAAGTATACGAACGTAAACGTAATGATGAAATTGATAATTTAAATATATCTGGAGACGAAAGTGATA
>NZ_JAJBJC010000454.1 GCF_021811825.1 Candidatus Anadelfobacter sociabilis
GAGACTCATGATGCTGAATTTCTAATTCTCTAAATTGTTGCTCAAATCGACGTCCTTCTTCCTCCATTTTCTCGTATAGCTCTTGATATCTTAGCTTATCTTGCTCCTTCTTTTCATCAAAGTCTCTCTTTCTTCTGTCCATATCATCTTGATTGTTTCTATCTTTTTGTAAAATTTCATCATTATATCTTCTTTGCATATCAAGTATTTCTTGCTCGAGTTGTTTTCTTCTTTGCTCTGCTTTTCTTTTATTATCATCACGCTCCTCTATAAGCTTTGCTATTTTATTATTGCTAGCTTCTTCAAGTCGTTTTTGCTCTAATGCTTTGT
>NZ_JAJBJC010000455.1 GCF_021811825.1 Candidatus Anadelfobacter sociabilis
GAAAAAAAGACAATTGCGAATCAAATAATGGGAAACTTGAAACAAAAAATTAGAGGAAATCGAAACTTAAAATCAATCAATTTAAACTCTGATCAAAAACTAAGTAAACTTTCAAATTAAAAAAAATGTTTTGTATTCTTTAATAATAAAGTAATTTGAATAAAGTTCAATAATAAAAAAATATTAAACCAATTATTTTTCTGGTATTTATAAGTTTTAATTTAGAAATAAAGTCATTTGAGTTTATGGCAAAGACTCCAAAATCGAAGCTTCGTCCTTCATATAAAGAGAAAGAAGAAACTCCAAATTTTAATAGAGAGAAATCTACT
>NZ_JAJBJC010000456.1 GCF_021811825.1 Candidatus Anadelfobacter sociabilis
GAACATGTCAGTCATTGCCCAGTAAGTATCTTATTAAACTTATGCTTTATTGTGTAGCGTCGATCACGGAAAATCGACACTTACCGATTCTTTGATTGCCAAAGCAGGAATTATCTCCCAAGAACATGCAGGAGATGCAAGATTCACTGATACAAGAGCAGATGAAAAAGAAAGAGGTATCACCATCAAGTCAACTGGAGTCTCTTTGTATTATGAAATGGAATACAACGCTAAGGGAGAAGAAAAGAAAGAGCCATACCTAATTAACTTGATTGATTCACCAGGACACGTCGACTTCTCATCAGAAGTTACTGCAGCTCTCAGAGTTA
>NZ_JAJBJC010000457.1 GCF_021811825.1 Candidatus Anadelfobacter sociabilis
TGCGTATTAAAAACTCAAACAACTTGCTTGATTCATCAAAGTTGTATAGTCGTTAGTTTTAAAGGCTCCCTGATCAGAAAAAATATACTCCTTACAAGAGAGTGCCTAGATTCCGTACGATTTAGTTGTAATCTAACAGCTTTACGCATTTATAGACACCTTAATATGTAAATTGTCTTTATTATTTGACCCAAATGTGTTAAAGTCTTAGCTAGTTTAGTAGCAGATTATTGATCAGTCAATTTTTGTATTATCACATTAGGTTTTATAAGGCATTTTTTAAGAGAATATACAAGTCTAGCTATATCATCCCATTGGCTACTTAT
>NZ_JAJBJC010000458.1 GCF_021811825.1 Candidatus Anadelfobacter sociabilis
CATCATTATATATGACCATCCCTCTAATGTCACTCACTGAAAAACTGTTAATAATGCAAAGAATATACTGTCAAAGTTTGTAGTTCCATAATTTGGATTTTCATCAGTTTTGCCTCATACATAACCAATTGGACAATCAACTCCACCTCCTCATAAATAATTTGATCCAAAATAACTAGATTGCATTGGAATTCCTGTCTCAATATTAACTCATGCTTTCTTTAGAACTCCTGACCAAATTTGAAGTCCTGCAATTGCAAAAATAATGAAGAAAAATGTAAGAACAAGAATAGTATCTCTAAGAAGTGGAATAGCTGACAACAATG
>NZ_JAJBJC010000459.1 GCF_021811825.1 Candidatus Anadelfobacter sociabilis
TATTTGAAAAATTACAAACCAGAGATATTTTTATAGTAAGTGAATTATCAAGACTTGGTAGAAGTTTAGGACAAATCATCCAGATCATAGATAAATTGCTAAAAAATGAAATAAAATTTCTAGCACTGAAGAAAAACATCATACTGGATGGAAAACAAAGTATACAAAGCAAAGTCATGGTTGCTATGTTTGGTCTCTTTGCTGAAATTGAAAGAGATTTAATATCCGAGAGAACGAAGCAAGCACTCACCATAGCTAAACAGAGGGGAAAAATATTGGGAAGACCAAAAGGATTATTCGGCAAATCTAGATTGAATGGT
>NZ_JAJBJC010000460.1 GCF_021811825.1 Candidatus Anadelfobacter sociabilis
AGATTATCAGCCTTTTTCGAGCAGCAACCATTTTCCATAATAATGCCTACTAATATTTATCAGTTTGAAAATTAACACTGTATACTTATAACACATCACAGCTCTTTATCAAAGAGCTAATGTCTGCGGAACTGTAATA
Source organism: Candidatus Anadelfobacter sociabilis (assembly GCF_021811825.1). GTDB lineage: Bacteria > Pseudomonadota > Alphaproteobacteria > Rickettsiales > Midichloriaceae > Anadelfobacter > Anadelfobacter sociabilis. The sequence goes on from NZ_JAJBJC010000460.1 coordinate 140, forward strand.
TAAAGGTTGCATTCTTATACGTATTTAACAGATAGATCCCATTATCTTTTTTATACAATGAAGATTCCAATCATTTCCAGAAAAATAAGAACGAATTTGTAATAAGTAGTGCAAACCAATTCTACTCCAACGCATATGTTGCTGACCTTTACATCTTTGATTAATAAGGCTCTCAATAG
>NZ_JAJBJC010000461.1 GCF_021811825.1 Candidatus Anadelfobacter sociabilis
CTCTTTGTGGTAAGATGAAGGACTGGGATAATGAGAAGATTATAATTGAAAAATTAAACGCTCTAATTGAGGAAATGGAGAACAAGAATGATATCCTTTTAGATGATAAGATTTTTCAAATATTACGCGTGATATATCTATCTTGTAAGAACAAATATCAGGATATTCAGGCAGAATGCGAAAAGATAGCAAAAAGAAACGAAGAAAAAAGATCTTCAAATCCCACAGTACTAAAATCTCTGGTTTTGCCAGCATATAAAATTGCACTATCCAAAGAAGAGTACTATAAGAAAGAAGCTGAGATCTTGATGAAAATT
>NZ_JAJBJC010000462.1 GCF_021811825.1 Candidatus Anadelfobacter sociabilis
TTTCGTTCTCTTTGATATCATTAATAAAGTAAGCTTTGTAATCAAAGAAATTGATTACTTTAATCTCAGACTCATCCCTTCTACAAGATACCTTGAGTGCATTTTCTACAAATCCTATTATTTTTGTTGCACTGAGTGAGTTCACAAAACTATTATCTTTGGAATTGACCATATCTAGGTAAGGAATGACTGACTTTTCGTTTTCAGCAAATAACAGGCTATATCATATTATTCTATCAATGCATGCAGCAACTTTTCTTTTATGTTTCTTCTGTATTGGCTTATTTCCTTACCATCTTATCATTATGAGGGAAC
>NZ_JAJBJC010000065.1 GCF_021811825.1 Candidatus Anadelfobacter sociabilis
ATCTGCTTTATCTCTTTTGTCTCTATTTCTATTATCTTTTTATCTTCTTTCGACTCACATACTATTTGTATTGTATATTTCTCGTAGTTCATGATGATATTGTTTTTCGTTATTGCTATGTCAGCATGGCACTTTTATTTCATATCGCAACCTCTATATTACAGTTCCATCCAGATACAGCTAGATGGATCGCACAAAACATAGGTGAAGCAGAAATAAAAGAGTTCCAAGAAGGAATATCATATGGTGCGCATCTAATGCGTGATGGTATTAACTTAAATACAACAGAGCGTATCAAAGCGCTTCTTCTGCCATCAGAGATATTGAATTTGGAGAGACTGCATTTAGTTTTGAAAATGGCTGACTTCCCAGCAGTAAGAACTAATCTGAGGTATAAAGAACGCAAAGAATGTTCACCACGTTTTGTCATGGGAGAGGAGATGAGTTCTACTTCTGTGAAGCAGAAGACGGATGAGAAGGGCAAGCGAGTGGATGCGGAAGGGCGACGGGATGAAAATACCGTAGTTGAAGAAGAGCGTACTGTAGTTGAGGAAGAAAAATTAACTGAACAAAATTTCAAAATGTAAAAAGGTATAATGACTATGACAAAATACTCTAATATAAACGTTCGCTTAACACAAAATGAAAAAGCAATGCTAGAAGAAAAGGCAACATCATTATGTATGACACTAAGTGAGTATGTACGATTTAAACTACTAGACGATGAAGATATAAAATGTAATAATGAAGCTCTAGAATGGCTCAATAAAAACTATAAGATCTTTTTCAGATTCCTCATCAAAGGAGCTGGAATAAGTATGGCACATGCACAATTAAAATCTCCAGAAGATATGTACTCAATTATGGAAAAACAAATTTTGAAGAAATACAAAGAAATGAATATTGAGATGGAGAACAAACAGTAGCGATGTTATTCAAAGTTCAAATAGAGTTAAAAATTAAAAAATAGTATGAAAAGACCTCAAATAATTTCATTATTTTCAGGTGCTGGAGGTCTTGATTTAGGCTTTCAAAAAGCTGGATTTGATACAATTTACGCAAATGAATATGATAAAACTATATGGGAAACATTTGAATATAATTTTCAAGGTATAAAACTTGACAAGAGAGATGTAAGAAATATCAAGAGCAATGAAGTTCCAGATTGTATCGGCATCATTGGTGGGCCACCTTGTCAAAGTTGGAGTGGAGCTGGGTCTTTACGTGGGATAAATGATTCAAGGGGTCAATTATTTTTTGATTACATTAGAATTATAGAAAAAAAGAAGCCTACATTTTTTCTTGCTGAAAATGTTGCTGGTATTTTACATAAAAGAAATCAAGAAGCTTTTAATGCTATACTAAAAGGGCTCGAAGAATTGGGATATAGAATAGTATACAAACTTTTAAATGCAAAGGACTATAGTGTTCCTCAAGACAGAGAGAGGGTTTTTATAGTTGGTTTTTTAAATAATGTAGATTTTTTATTTCCCAAGCCGCAGAAAAAGTTCTTATCTTTAAAAGATGCGATAGATGATTTGAAAGATAGTGCAAAGCCATATAATAAAAAAGAATTAAGTAACTTTAATCATGAGTATTATACAGCTGGATTTTCAACTATTTTCATGTCCAGAAATAGAGTAAGGAATTGGGATGAACAATCTTTTACAATACAAGCTGGTGGAAGGCATATACCATTACATCCGCAAGCACCAAAAATGGAATTCGTTGAACAAAACAAAAGAATTTTCAAGCAAGACAATGAATTTTTATATCGCAGGCTCTCTGTTTGTGAATGTGCTAGAATTCAGACTTTTCCTGATAATTTTAAGTTTATCTATAACAATATTTTAGATGGTTATAAAATGGTTGGTAATGCAGTCCCTGTGAATTTATCTTATGAAATGGCAAAGCAAATTCTGAAATATTTATGAAAACAAATGTATTAGAGGCAATTAATAATCTCATTAACGCTGATCTATATGATGTAGAGAGATATAAAAGTCTAAGCTACAAGATAAGAGTAAATAATGTGGGTGAGGCAGTAGAAAATCTTATTAAAGACGCACTATGCAATAGCTTTGATTTAGATGTTGATAGAAGGATTGCTACACAAAGTGATTATTTTTCCTATCTAGGTAACCAAAATAATCCACCGGACTTAATTATAAGGAATGGGGATGCTTTTGAGGTTAAGAAAATTGAAACTAACGAAGAAAACGTTGCATTAAATAGTTCGTTTCCAAAAGATAAGCTTTACAGAGACAGCAACATGATAACAGCTGCTTGTAGAAATTGCGAAGATAATTGGCAAGAAAAAGATATCTGTTACGCAATTGCCTGTATCAGCAAAAATAAACAGATAAGAAGCTTATGGTTTGTATATGGTAACTAAATATACACAAAAGTTAAAGACAAAATCACAAATAGTATCAAAGAACTCGGTATCGAATTGAGCAAAACGAACAAAATTGCAAAGGTTAAAAAAGTTGACCCACTTGGAATAATGGATTTAAGGGTTCGTGGAATGTGGAGTATAAAGCATCCTAGTAAAGTATTTGAATATACTACAGCAAAAATCACAAAACCACATATTAAAGCAGTAATGTTAAAAGAAAAGTTTTACTTTTTTAACATAGATATAAGAAACAAATTATTTAAAAAATGCAATATCAAAGAGGTAAAAATTCAAGATCTAAACAATCCAGCAAATTTGCTGGATGCTATTTTGATTCAATATGAATTTACTAATAATTTGCTGAACAACTCACATGGTAGCAACGATCAAATCAATATCTAGCGCCTCCAACGCCGGTAAGTATTTCTACTGGACCGAGAAGAGGAACGAATGCACAAGCGGATGGCAGAATACTAAAGGACATCAGCTACTTGGATTACACAAGTTAGATCAGCTAAACAAACCAAACCAACTCAACAGAGAAGATCTAGAGCACATATTAGAAGGCAAGATCTTCGATAACGGTAAACAAATACAGTTAGGACGTAAAGAAGGAAATGAGATTATACACCACCCTGGACAAGAGTTGATTCTATCAGCACCAAAGTCTGTATCGATTATGGCATTAGTTGCAAAAGACGAGAGAATATTGTTCGCACACGAAGAAGCTGTGAAGAATGTAATAGACTACATCGAACGAAACATGGTCTATACACGCGTGCAAGAAAAAGGAAACATGACATTCGACAAAACAGACAATCTCGTTGCAGCAAAGTTCACTCATCTTACATCGCGTCCTTCTAAATCAACCTCAAGACCTTCTACAGAAATAGAATTTAGCAGTGAGTCTATACCCGACCCCCAGTTGCATACCCACTGTATTATCGGTAATATGACAAAGTGCAAAGACGGAACATGGCGATCAGTCGTATTCGATAAGCTCTACGATAACAAAATGCATATAGGTGAACTGTATCGTATGGAATTAGCACACGAATTAAAACACCTAGGTTACGAACTGGATCTAAAAAAAGACAAGTCCAACCATTGGACATTTGAGATCAAAGGAGTAAGTACACAAAACATTGAAGAATTTTCCAAACGTCGTGCTGACATATTAGAGGCAGCAAAAGAAATGGGGCGAGACGACGCCAAAGGTCTTGCCTATATCGCAAAGACAACCAGAGCTGACAAAGTAGAGTATCATCACGATATATTGCATCAAAACTGGAATGAGCGTGCCATATCGTTGGATCAGCTAAAACAAATCATTCCTCAAGACATTGTGGAGAGTATCCATAACATTACACAAAGTCCTGACAAACAAATAGATCTAAAACAAAAGATCTCTCATGCAATTGATATTTTATCAGATAAAGAAGCTGTCTTTACTAAAGAGAAATTGATAGCGGAGGTTATTCACAAAACACAACATTCTTCCACTATACAAACAATAGAAAGCATGGTGCATTCTTTCATAGAAAAGGGGCGATTGATAAAATCTACCAATCACACCAACACCTTCACAACACCTGCTAATCTTAAAGCAGAAAAAGATGTAATCCAAATGCTACATAATTTACAAAATAAAACTCAGCCCATTATGAGCAAAGATACCATATACCGTATATTACATCGTACATTACATTCTACAGAGCTAAGTGTCGGACAAAAAGAAGCTGTAGTGCTCACACTAAACACAAAAGATCAGATAATCGGCATTCAAGGTTCTGCTGGCACAGGGAAAACAGCAGTACTACAACACCTGAGCCAAATCGCTTCAACAAAAGACTATGAACTCATTGGTCTAGCTCCAACAAAAGCAGCAGCAAATACAATGGAGCAAGCCAGTGGAATAAAAACATCTACATTAGACAGATTTCTGCTGCAATATAACGGTGTATTAGCTAATCGTTCTATACAAGAAGGATTAGCAAAGATGAAACATGAATTTTCCAACAAGATCATTGTACTAGACGAAGCATCTCTAGTCTCAACTGACAAAATGAGCAAGTTACTGCAGCTATCACATAAATTAAACTTCAGAACCGTACTCATTGGTGACATAAAACAACTAGGCTCAATAGAAGCAGGTAAGCCCTTCTACTATCTACAGCAAGCAGGTTTAAACACAGTTACCATGGATAACACTAAGCGTCATAAGAACGAATCTCTACGCACAACAGTACAACTAACTGCTCAAAGCATAGACAAAACCACCTCCGACTTTTTACGTAATGCAAAAAGAATCTTCGAATCCTTAGGCTACGGTATCGTTGAGATAGGTAGTGGTGCAACGAACACTACATTTGCTGATGCTATATACAATAAGTGGAAAGACTATCACAGCAATGCTCAAAACACACTGATCGTTGTTCCATCAAACTCCATGCGCCGAGAAGTAAATACAAGAATCCGTCCACACTTTATCAGAGGACAAAACTTCACACATAATGTTCTGCACAATAAACTACTTACAAGCGCGCAGCTCAAGGATATAAACAACTACAACATCGGTGATGTGTTACTATTCACCAAAACTGGAAAATATGCTGAAATTACAGATAAAAAAGATGGTTCTCTCATCATAGAGCATAACAATACAATAAAAGAAGTAGATCCCCATACTCTCAGTAAAAACATACAACTCTTTGACAAAAGAACACTGCAACTTGCATTAGGTGAAAGAATACGTTTTACCAAAAACAGCAAGAACAATAAAAACATCATTAACAGCAAAGAAGCTACCATCACTTCCATCTCTCAAAACAAAATCACATTCGAAATGAGTGATGGGAATAAAATGAAGATAAATAAAAATGATCCAGATTTGCAACATCTTGATCATAACTATAGCTCTACCACATATGGTGCACAGGGCGCAACAGTAGATCATGTAATCGGTGTTGCACGTGCACGTGAACAATTTATAGACCTTTCAACGCAACGCTCGCTCTATGTAACACTTTCTCGCGCTAAACATAGCGCCATAATATTCACCGAGAACAAAGATACATTGACACGTTCTTTGAGCAAGAAAACAGGAGCAAAAACTTCAGCGATTGAGCATCAGCAGGAGAAGAGATTGAAAGAATACCCAGTAGATCTACAAAGACAAGGACGTGAAGTATTCATCAGTTTACAAAAAGAAATAGAATCTTCGGAAATAACACAAACAATACAAACAACACAACCTATATCTACATACTACTATTCTCAATCCTTTGAAAATTTTGTAAGTAATCCAGAACTGATACATCATTTTGCGCAGAATCTCTTTGGCGATGTAAACGCAAAGCTATCAAAACATCACCAATTACGTTTTGGAAATAAGGGAAGTGTATCTGTAAATTTGCAAAGTGGTCAGTGGTATGATTTTTCTAGTGGAGATGGTGGCAATCTATACAAGTTTTGTAAAAATGATGATGTTATTGAGAGAAAGTCTGACACAAGACAAATAAAAACATCTGCGCAACCTACAATACAAAAGCTCATCGCAGTCGAGAGAATTCTTAGAAACAGTATTCCAGCAACCGATCCCAAAGCATCACCTTTACATAAATATTTCTCAGAGCATCGTAAAATTGATCTAAAAGAAATTTCACTTTCAGATGATCTGCGATTCTCAGACAAGGTATGGAATAGTGAACCGAAGGACACAAATACTTGGAGTAAAAATAAGAAATACATGCAAGCAGTCATTGCTGTTGCACGTAATAAAAACGGCAAAGTAAATGCTGTTCAAGTAACATATCTCAATTCCACTACAGCTGATAAGGCGCGAGACTTGAGTGTCTCAAAACGATCCATTGGTGTTGTGAAAGGATCATTTGTTGAGCTAACGAAGAATATTAGCAGCAGCACAGTCTTCATTGCAGAAGGAGTTGAAACAGCTCTCTCCATTGCTCAAGCAAAACCTGATGCTCGTGTTATATGTAGCCTTGGTATTTCAAATATACGCAATATAGAGCTGAGTAGTCTCCAAAACAAACACATCGTAATCTGTGCAGACAACGATGGAGCAGACTCGAGCGCAAACATCATTATAGAACGTGCTGCAGCATCGCTTAAAGAGAGTGGTGCAAAATCTGTGACAATCATTCGCCCCAGTACTGAAAAGACTGACTTCAACGATACACTCAAAGTTGGTGGTAGATCAGCTGTTCAACGATATACCGATTTCGCTGAACCAAATCCCAATCCTCTCCATGGGCAAATTCAGCACATAAAGCAAAACATCGATTATCATAAACTCAATGAGTTCACTTCAAAAAACAAGATCTTCTCCCACTACAAAGATCCAGTTGCAGCTGAAAAAGAATGGAACACATTGAAGCAAAAATTAGGCATCATAGCTACCATCAAAGCAATAAAACAACAACCAAGCATCATCGGTAAACTAAGCGGAGGCTTTTTCAACAGTTCCATAAAACAAAGCATAAAGAACAATGCCACAAAACTCCTCACGGCTGAGATGTATCATAAATTACATAATCTACAACAGAAAAATCTACAACACCTTAACAATAAACTAAGCGGCATTATAAACTCTACCCTCACTACAAAAGACTTCACATCCGCCATGCGCGCCTTACACAACACAACAGATCATACACATGTAAAGTGGACTGCAGAAAGATTTACAGAGCAAGTTAGTGCACATAAGAACCACTACAACACCGAACCAACACAAAAGCAAAAAGCAGAATTCTTCCTGCGTGCTAATCATGAATTTAGCAGAAGAAGTGATTTGCAGAAATATGCAGATTCTCCTGAGAAGCTCAATAGATTAGTTGCGATAGATTACGATTCTCCAAACACTGCTAAAACTTTAGAAGCTTTCAGAACAAGTGAACGAACAATACATACTCTCACACAAGAGTACGTATCACAAGGTATGCATCAGATCAAAGCATCATTTGTAGCAACAGAGGTAGTAAAATACCACGATAAACACAACACTCATATGCCAACAAAGCAAATAGACTTTGTGAAGAATGTTGGAGACTATGTACATAGAAACTATAACGACTTAAGACGCTTCGGGTTTTCTCATGAAGAAGCATCCGTTGTATATATCTAAAACAGTATAAAAGAGTTATATTAAATAAGTATTAAATATTTCATCTATAGAACAATTTTTGGTACGACGAATGCGTTTTGCGTGAGCCCATTTTTTCTCCATTGGGTTGAGATCAG
>NZ_JAJBJC010000463.1 GCF_021811825.1 Candidatus Anadelfobacter sociabilis
TTCCATTATGCCTCTCAATGATGAGCTAAAACAGCATCTGCATGCCTATTTGATGGCTTATAACTTCGCTAAACGACTTAAAGCCATCAAAAGAAATACTCCTTGGCAATTTATTTTAAATCAATGGACAACTAATCCTCAATACTTTATACTTGATCCTAACTACTTCTTGCTGGGATCAAACAAGTAGGTCGGGAAATTTTTTAAAAAAATCATCAACCAGACAACCAGTTGTTTTTTTTGCTACATCATAAGTTGGCTCAATATTTTTAATTTTTGGAATCATAAACTTTTCAGCTAACAAGCGGCTTGC
>NZ_JAJBJC010000464.1 GCF_021811825.1 Candidatus Anadelfobacter sociabilis
CAGTAGCTTTTGCAATGAGTGATATATCCACCCCAGCTACAAGTAGGCTTTTCGCTATTTCGATGGTTGCTGCATGTTTGCCCTGCTCTCTACCTTCAGCCTTGCCCTCCTCTCTTCCCTCCTCTCTACCCTCTCTCTTCGCCTTGTGCATATCAATCTCACGTGTTTCTTCTAAACTTGCCATATAGCTTAAGAAGTCTAGGTGTTTTTCGTAGTCACCTCGTTCGTCTTGTGACATGTTCATTGTAGCGAATACTGTCTTTGCTTTAATGAGACCTTTTGCAGTGAAATTATCTTTGATTTCACTGTTCT
>NZ_JAJBJC010000465.1 GCF_021811825.1 Candidatus Anadelfobacter sociabilis
AAAGCACTAATTCTTTTGACAGATTAAAAACACTAGATAGTTACCAAGGAGGAGCTCGTACTTTGGGAACAATATCGACATATAATAGAGGTAAAAATTCAAAGAAAAAGTATAAATGAAAAGTAAATGATTTGATATTCGAAGCAACTGTAAATAATAAAGGAATTGCTATATTTAATGAAATACCAAAAACATGATATTCTATTCATGCCAATGAAAATGATTTCTTTAAGAGTGCTTCAAAAAGAGTATGTCTTCCCCAGGAAGCAGAAATAGAAGATAAAATAGAAGTTTACATTCCTATGGAAAGGC
>NZ_JAJBJC010000466.1 GCF_021811825.1 Candidatus Anadelfobacter sociabilis
AATAAATTATTAAAGATATTTGAAAAATATATACTAATTTGTTATTTAAGGTTAATGTTTGAAAAAATAAATAATAAATTTAATAAGCAAAAGTTAAATATAATAGACCTTAATTAGCAAAATTTAATATAGCAATAGCAAGAAAACTTGTAATTTTATTTAAAGTATTGTATAATGATACAAGTTATAAAATATTTGCTTAGCTATATATAAACCAGTTTGATAGATTGAGAGAAGACAAATAGTCAGACAACATTTAGAGCTGATTCCAAAGACCCCAGACAAAAGAGTACTCCTAGAGTATCAGAACA
>NZ_JAJBJC010000467.1 GCF_021811825.1 Candidatus Anadelfobacter sociabilis
ACCCGACTCTTCTAAAACTGCTATAGTATCATTTATTTTAGTAAAATCAGTAGACAATATCGAAGCAGCTATCTTTAGCTTCTTTAGTTGGAGAAATGCCATATCTTTTTACATATACATTACATTCTTACACAAAATTAAGAAAAGCATCGAAAATGGAGAATTGGTTGATGATAGTATAATAGGAAAGGCAAATAGAAAAATTTGCCCCTCTAAGTGATGTACTGACAATACATTATGAATCAACAACTCATGTTGATGCAATTTTACAAAAAATTAGAATTATGGGAACTAAACCAGGAATAGCAATA
>NZ_JAJBJC010000468.1 GCF_021811825.1 Candidatus Anadelfobacter sociabilis
GAAATAAAACCTTTGCGTGATACATCTAAACTATATTGACAGTTTGAATCAACTATGTAAGAAAATCATCCATTTTCTTTTGTTAATCCTTCAGTTGATATTTTTGAGTTTGTTTTTCTTAATCTTAACAGAACATTTGAAAGAAGTTCTCCATTATCAGCATTAAATGTCTGAATAATTAATTTCTTTTTCATCACTTCTTCAGGCTCAAATGTTAGCTCAGTAATCTGTTCTTCAATACTAATAATTTCACTGAATTCTTTGATTTCTCTTCCCTTTGCAATAAGCATATACTTTCCTGGTCTTAGTT
>NZ_JAJBJC010000469.1 GCF_021811825.1 Candidatus Anadelfobacter sociabilis
TGGACAATAGGAAAGAGAATTGAGGATGAGATTTTAAAAGGAGATAGAGGGAATTATGGTAAACATATAATATCTCAGTTAGCAGAGGAATTAACAGTAAAATTCGGGAAAGGGTATACTAAAAGTAGCTTATTTAGGATGGCAAGATTTGCTAAGATATATTCGGATCAAAAAATTGTTACTACAGTGTCGCAACAATTATCGTAGTCACATATTATAATTATTTGCCAAATAGAAGATGAAATTAAAAGGGAGTTTATTAACAACAATTAATGTTTTTGTTCTTATTGTTTTTTATAGAAAATGAT
>NZ_JAJBJC010000470.1 GCF_021811825.1 Candidatus Anadelfobacter sociabilis
CTTTTTACGGGATCCGCTTTGGGGTGATTCAGAGTTTTTTTATATGTCACACCAATGCATCTTTTAGCATGCTTTATCCCAGATGCACTTACTCCGAGCCTTCTTGCCCTTTCATAACCGTAAGAATTAGGGTGGTTTTGTATATCTTTTTTAAAGCTTCATAGTCTATTTGATTGGTTGCTTATTTCTCTTTAGCTTTGAATTTATCTCTTTCTTCCATCTGCTCATTGTTGTAGTCGAGATTTTAAACCTTTTTGATAACTTAATAAAATTCTCACCAGATAATGCGAGCTTA
>NZ_JAJBJC010000471.1 GCF_021811825.1 Candidatus Anadelfobacter sociabilis
TGTCTTTGAGAAGTTTTATCTTAAAGCCTCCAAGTTGATTCTTGAGTCCTCCCCATTGTACAATACAAACCAATTCTCCAAACAAGGATTTCCTTAAGCTTATCCTGTAGTATCGAGTTTTGCTTTTGTAGAGGAAGCTGTTTTGCTTTAGGGGAAGTAGCATTGGGTGTTTTTAAAGTGATGGTATAGGTGATTGCTTATTTCCACATGTTACGAGACCGTAATCAGTAAGTCTTCAACTGTCAATATCTCTTTGCTTATTTTTTAAAGATCATACAAGATCACGTAATTTTT
>NZ_JAJBJC010000472.1 GCF_021811825.1 Candidatus Anadelfobacter sociabilis
TTGATGCTCCAAAATCAATATCAAAGGTTGTCATATTCATTCGGTTATTATTGTTATTTTCTGACAAATATACCACGTTCTTCTTTCTCTTTTGCTATCTTTAATTTTTCAAATGAACTGCTGTGCAATAAATTTGTAGATGTTTTATACATGTCATTTTTGCTAAGTCCAAGACTAGGAATCTTTTCATAAAACACTGAATTTGATAAGAAATTGGGTGAAGTAAAGTTTGGGTTTCTAGCTCCATTTGGCTTATATGGACTGCCAATTACATTACTATGCCCTTCATAATAT
>NZ_JAJBJC010000473.1 GCF_021811825.1 Candidatus Anadelfobacter sociabilis
TATGACAATATTTCAAAGCACTTAGCATTTGTCTGAAGATTCGCCTTGCTTCGTTTTCTGGTAACCTCCGATTTGGATGAGATTTCAAATAACTATGAAGTGAACCACCTCCCACATATTCCATAATAATAAATAATTGAGTATTTGTTTCAAGAACGTCATACAAAGATCAAATATTTGGATGACTCATTCTTTCCATAAGCTTTATCTCTCTTTTTACACTATTTTCTTCTTTGTGGTTCTATTAGTTTACTCTTTTCATATATTTTAATTGCTACTCATTTATCTGAAGG
>NZ_JAJBJC010000474.1 GCF_021811825.1 Candidatus Anadelfobacter sociabilis
TATGACAATATTTCAAAGCACTTAGCATTTGTCTGAAGATTCGCCTTGCTTCGTTTTCTGGTAACCTCCGATTTGGATGAGATTTCAAATAACTATGAAGTGAACCACCTCCCACATATTCCATAATTATAAATAATTGAGTATTTGTTTCAAGAACGTCATACAGAGATCAAATATTTGGATGACTCATTCTTTCCATAAGCTTTATCTCTCTTTTTACACTATTTTCTTCTTTGTGGTTCTATTAGTTTACTCTTTTCATATATTTTAATTGCTACTCATTTATCTGAAGG
>NZ_JAJBJC010000475.1 GCF_021811825.1 Candidatus Anadelfobacter sociabilis
AGTAAGTTTTTTATATTAGTATTGCTGATAATAATTAAGAATCTCATAATTGAATTAAAATATTCTATGAATGATGAAAATAATATTAAAGTTAATTTAAGTATAAAATTTGATAATTTTAACAAAAAATATTTAAACTTCAACTATCCTGATACTTTTTCATTGTTTTCATTATAAAAATTTATGGAACATAATCAAGTTGATAGATATATCAAAACGGCCTTATCTAAGCTAAATTTAGAATATGGGCTTTTTTTGAGAATAGGTAGTGAAATAGAGTTTTATCTCTTTG
>NZ_JAJBJC010000476.1 GCF_021811825.1 Candidatus Anadelfobacter sociabilis
CTGAGAATTTATTGATTGCTTCGATTACAACTTCAAAATCAACGACATTTCAATTTAATCCTTCATGAATCAAGTCAATTATTTTATTTCCTTTTTGTGGAGTTTCACATTTATCATATATTTCTATTCATTTTTGTTTAAATTTTTCTCATTTTTGAATAATATGATTAAAAACTTTCTCATTAATTCATGCCTTCACGATCATATTTTTAGCTCTTTCAAAAATTGATGTAAAGTTTAGCAAAGATATTCTTTTGCTAAGTACATGTCTCCATTTATCAATTCTTGAGA
>NZ_JAJBJC010000477.1 GCF_021811825.1 Candidatus Anadelfobacter sociabilis
AGAAGATTTCTATGATGTTAAGCTATATAAAAAGCGCAATATTATTGCGCTTTTTTGGAGAACAAGAGAATTGCAATGAGATTCGATAAAATGGATTCTACATTCCTTGCATTTATTGCTCTTGCTATTGCTAAACTTTATAAGCTATTTTGTTAACAGTGCCATACTATTATCTCTGCCCTTAACATAAATGCAATCAAGATACATTATAGCATATATAGAATCAAGGCTTCTATTCTGCCAAGCTATTACTTCTTCTAAAACTCCTTCCGTAATGGTAGAAATTAGAT
>NZ_JAJBJC010000478.1 GCF_021811825.1 Candidatus Anadelfobacter sociabilis
AGACAAAGCAAAAGATGGGGAGGCCAACTAAAGTAAGTCATTACAAATTCTTTTGTGGAGTTCTATATATTCTAAGAACTGGTGTATCATGGAGAGATTTACCTGAGGAATATGGTAATTGGTACACTGTATATACCAGATATAAGAGATGGAGCGATAACGGTTTTTTTTGGAAGTTATTGTATTATTTGCAAAGTATGAAGGAGGTACTGCTTGATATAATATTTGTTGATGGCTCTATCATACCACTACATAGACACGGAGGTGGAGCTTTAAAAAAATAAAGGT
>NZ_JAJBJC010000479.1 GCF_021811825.1 Candidatus Anadelfobacter sociabilis
TAAAATTTTTTTCAAATTTAGAATTAGAGTGAAAAGATGGTCAGTGCATTTTAATATGATTAAAATGCATAGAACTTCATATATGCATTTAACAAAGAAGATTTGTAATAAACAAAAATGGAAGTAATCGTGTTTTTTTGATATATATATTGCCAATCCCCCCCAGATCAAAGGAAGGTTTTATTAGAGTTATGATGGTCGATTTGTTGGTATGAAAGGAGCAAGGTTCTGATGGTGATTTTGCCGTAACAATACTTGTATGGGTGAGGTTTCTGCTAATGTTT
>NZ_JAJBJC010000480.1 GCF_021811825.1 Candidatus Anadelfobacter sociabilis
AGGAGATATAATTTCAGTAATATAATGAGAGGAAACAGCACTATAAATATGCAATGTAATTTTTAGATAGAAAAAACAGCAGTAGGACATTTTAGATCACAGTCATTGTTAGACATGGCAGCATGTATTTGTAAAATTGGATCAAGCACCTTGCCTGGTATCGTCAAGTTAAGTATTGAGAATTAGAGGGATGTTGAGTATAGTGTCTAAAAATAAGAAGATAAAAAGAGCAGATGTACAAAAGACATAAGTGCACTGGTGAGATTATAAAATATGCGATATT
>NZ_JAJBJC010000151.1 GCF_021811825.1 Candidatus Anadelfobacter sociabilis
ACATTAATATGTGCTTTTATTATAAATATATTCTTATAATATGAGGCATCATATATTCAATGATTAGAAGTTACGTGAAAACTTAATTAATGGATATGTTTAAATCCTTTAAGAAGTATCCTAGACCTAATTCATTTAATACATCTTTTCTTTTTAATACTGGAATAAACTTCATAATAACTTGAACAATTTTTCCCTTTTCTATTAGTTGTTGAATTTTGTCATCAGTAGTCACATCTAGAGGACTAAGTTTTCTATTTCATTTAATAAATGAATTTGCTTTATTAGATAATAATAATCTAACTTCTTGAGTTCTATTATATCTTCATGCTATCCAAAGAGGTGTTCTACCAAGTACATCTTTTGCGTTGATATTTGCGTTGTTTTTGATCAGTAATAACATTATATTAGTCAATCCTCTTTTAGCTGCCCAATGTAAGCCTGTTTGCTTCTGTTTATCAAATTCGTATACTAAAGTATTATTATCTTCAAGCAAACTTTTAAGCTCATCATAATTATTATTTTTGATTAAATCAAAATATTTTGCAGATAGAGAATGACTAAAAGGTTTTGAAGGAACAACCTTATTTAAAATCATCGACAGAGTCAAGCTTGTAGTCTTTAAAGTTTTCGATTGCAGAAAGAATAGCCTTATTTCCAAGTAATCTTGCTCTTTTTATGCAATTTCTCAAGCATAATATCTTGTGCATCAATTTTTAAAATCTTTTCGTGTATCTCATTAAGCAATTCATCTGATTCTTTTAAAGGAAGTAGTGGTTCATCTTCTGCTTCTTCTTTAACAATTCTTTTCGTTTTTCTGAGTAGATTTACTATAGCTAATTTTTGTCTGATATCTTCTCTCAGCGGGCTTGATCCACCAGCATTATCTGTCGTATTATACTCTCTTTTTAAATCTTTATTAATTAGTTTTGTGACAACATTCTTCATATTTTGAGAGGCAGTATTTTCAAGTGAATTTAGAGGTGAGGAGATCGAATGCGTAGCCCCATCCATCTTCTTTGGTAAACTCACAATAGTTGTAGGCTCAACTATAGTAACTGATTTTGGTACCTCAAGGTTAAGTCTTTTACTATTAAGTTGAGATTGAGCATTTCTTCCTTGTTTATTTCCTGATTATTCTCACAATACCATTAGCTTCTTTCAAAGTTTCAAAATTTTTACTATTCTTTCTGTGGCTTATCTCAAACATCGGTTGGTTAGAAGTTATGATATTTATTGATCTCCTACTTTCTATAAAATCCTTATTTCTATGTGGTTTCAATAAATTTTCAGAAGGTAAATCTGACTGCTTGTGGATTATTCATCTTTGGCTCTTTCATGTTTGAATGTTTCTATGATTTATTTTGGGAGGTGTAGTTACTCTGGAGTTATACTGTCTTTGTTTATGCTTTAAAGTTAGCTTGTAAATTGGCTTCTCTTCATTTTTGCTTTTTATGTTTGAGCTATGATATTTGATGATAAAGTACAGTCATAGATTTGGTTAAGATTTCAACTTTTCCTAATATTGATCATATTCATTGCATGCTCTTCAACTTGCTTATTTATTTAGATAATCAACCAGAATCTCAGTCTCAGCACTTTTTCTTCGAAGCTTATGAATGTTCTTAACTTGACTGTTTGAACTTTTGAAAACAGATTCGTTGAGTTTTCAATTTTGTATATCACCTTTTGGTAGGAAATCCTTTAGTGTTTTCATTTTTATAAATATTTCTCTCCTAAAATAAGATTAAATAAATTCATGTTATGTGACGAAACCAAAGCATACTCATCTATTTTTACGTCTTCTGGGAGAAGATCAGCAAAGTTTATCTTGACCAACTTTCTTGATTTATTTTCAACGTGTGAACTTCCTCTAATATTCTCAATGAACTTCTTTTTAAATCACATTGATGAGGTATCTATAAAAGCAAATTTTATTTATAAAATATTAAATTTAATTTCATCTTTGTTTATTTATAAATTTCAAGTTCACTACTAACTCTTTACTTTAAAAATTTTACTTTTTAATCGCTCGAATTATTATTTTTACAATTCACAAGAAAATAAAATACTATGGTATGTTGATCAGAATATAACAAATTATAAAGAAACCGTTCCGTTAATTTATAAACTATAGAGAAAAAAAAGAAATTTTAAAATCATTGAATAGGATAAAATATTAAATTGAGAGTTGAATTCTATACCTTGGTTAATTGGAAGAAGTGCTGTTTTATGAACAGGATCTTTATTTTTAGCTACTTTTCTCACATTAATTTCAAATAATGAATTCTTCATTATAATATTTGGATCTGCGTATTGTATATGATGTTCTGGCTGTTTATAATCCTTTTTAGAACCTATTAGTGCTTTATAGATACCTCATCAATGTGATTTAAAAAGAAGTTCATTGAGAATATTAGAGGAAGTTCACACGTTGAAAATAAATCAAGAAAGTTGGTCAAGATAAACTTTGCTGATCTTCTCCCAGAA
>NZ_JAJBJC010000481.1 GCF_021811825.1 Candidatus Anadelfobacter sociabilis
GAAGAAATAGAAAGAAGGAGAGTTAATGGAGAAAACGAAATTAAATAAGACACTTATCTATAACAAAGATAGCAACATCGATACAGAAATAATGGACTTGAGAAGAAGACTTAACATTCTTGAGCAGGAAGTTGGTAAACCACAAGCAATGGGAGGTAGAGGCAAAATTGAAGAAGAGAAGATCATAAAAGATCTTATTAATGGTATGGCTGAATTTGAGTCTGATATAAAAGATATTCGAAAAATGCTAACAGAGCATGACACAGACATTCAAGATACT
>NZ_JAJBJC010000152.1 GCF_021811825.1 Candidatus Anadelfobacter sociabilis
ATGATCGCGATGAAGGTTTAGAAACTGATTATTTGGCACATAACATGAAAGCAAATCATAAATGAATATCTCGAATTTATCTCCATTGCTTTGAAATTTCTGTATCAATTTAGCTGTATTAACAGAAAAAATGTCTTTACTCATATTAAAAATTTAACAGATTGCATTTTGATATATTTTTGTAAACTTATACTAATCCATTTTCTAAATTATGCAATGAACCACCATAATAATGGTGAAACACTTATTTTTGATATCCGTGTGTAGTTTCAAAGTCTCAAATTCATCCCAAAACTAGGAAAATTCACTCTTAAAACTACTTGAAAGAACAAGACCTTTCTACATTTTTATAAATGGAATATAAACTTCATTTTGCTCGACGAAAAACTCTCTCAATCTTTGTTATTTTATGGTGCAACCTTGATATTACAGCCTTGGTGAATCTTGCTGCTATACTTGTTTTGCAAAAAAACAAATTGTAGATTTTAAACTCATTATCTACATTTTATACAAATCAACTTTAAAAATACAAAGTATAGACCCCAATAAACCTCCTTACTCAGTATTTGATAAAAGTTTCAATCCACTTTGTCTAAGTTATATAAGAACCTCTCTTTGTTGATGCCACCACTCAAATTATACACAGTGATTTGTTCGTCTGCCAAACTTTATATTACACAGACCATCAACATTTTCTATAGTAATGTCACCATCTTTTCTTGTTGTTAATACCTTTCTATTTGTATTTGTGAAGTGCTGAAGGAGCTGGTAAAGCTTGTGGCTGCGATGAAAGCCACGCAACCGCGCGGTGGAAGATATTCCTGATAACTTCTCACGTAAATTGGCATCGATTATCTTAATTCCAACTGTATGATTTGAGTATAAATTATGATCTTGCGTATCATATGTTTTTTTTCCATCTGAAATGATGACAATTTCTGGTGAGCAGTAATCAAATATTTTTTCATTATATCCATTTTCTCTGCCATGATGTGAGGCGATGAATATCGACACATACTTTAATAATTCGCAAAAATCTAAAGATTCCAATAGTATATCCCATCCGCTTTTCTCCAAATCGCCAGGATAAAGTATCAAACTATTTCCCATCTCTATAAAAGAGACTAAGCTTAGGTTATTTGTATCACTTGCATAGGGATAATTTATATAAAGACCACCAAATTGCACACTCGGTAAAAATACCAGACCACATCGATATTTATTTTTGCAATATAAATTATCATAGTAACTGGCAGAGAAGTTGTTACTCATTATATTTAGTAAAATTTGCATTTGTCGTGAGAGCTGATCATTTTTTAACTTAAGACATTTTAAATCTTTAACAGAGATGCTTCTGTTTACTATAAGATTTTTTAGACCAAATCCATATTGGTTGCTGACAGCTAATTTTTCTATATCGCTAATATGATCTTGATCATAATTGCTGATAATTAGGTTATCAATACAGCGATATCCCAGTGCATATAACCAATCCAGTGGAGCAACTTTATCGCTGCTGTGTCCACAATCAAACATCGTTACTGTGCTGCGATCTATTAATATTGCGCAGAATCCATGATCTATGTCAAATATTCTTAAAAAAGTTTCATTTTTTGCGGTTTCATTTACTGTGTTGTGGTGTGTCATCATTTTTTGATACATTTGATTTATTAATGTTAAAAGTTGATTGGGCAATGTCTTCAATTTTTTTCATAAAGCCATCAACATTAAGTCCGGCAACAAAAGATATGGTCAAGAACCAATAATGATTGGGCACTGTGGGAGTATTCTCAGATAAAATTATTAATCCAGCTTGAAGAAAAATATAAGCAATAAATCCCATGACCGCACTACATACTGGTCTCAAATAATACCAAATTTTCCAGCGATCATCCCAATTATCTTTTACACATTTATTTATATATAGCGCTCTTAAGCAATACATTGCGCCCCCTAGCGCCGAGATCATCACACACTGTATGGGAGTTGTCATGTACTGCAAGGAGTCCGTATAGGTCATATAATACCAGAATGCAGCTAAACTTATCAAAATAGAGATGTTGTAAGCGCATATCAAAATTTCATCCCATCCCGAGTGTTTTTTTGCGATTTCTAACTTTTTACACTGTTCTTTTTGTAAAATCTTTTCATTGTCCGTTATCATATTAGCAGTCCCCATAAACAATGCTTGATAATTAACTTAACGACGTTAATCAGAGGGGGGGATTGAACAAAACGACAAACAACTACTAGTGGTGCAATGATAAGCAGCAGAGTAAGGATGATACTGTAGCGGTAAAAATTCTGCAGTATTCTTTTCCTGATTTGTGAGCATTGGTGGAAAAGATTTGTTATGTATGTTACATTTTGCATATTATTAAAACTTACAGCAGATTTTTATTAGATTTATCATATGTACCATCCACTATATAATGTGGATGTTCTAACAAAGAACTATAGTCAGTTTCTTTCGCTTCAGCAAGTTG
>NZ_JAJBJC010000482.1 GCF_021811825.1 Candidatus Anadelfobacter sociabilis
CAGTAGCTTTTGCAATGAGTGATATATCCACCCCAGCTACAAGTAGGCTTTTCGCTATTTCGATGGTTGCTGCATGTTTGCCCTGCTCTCTACCTTCAGCCTTGCCCTCCTCTCTTCCCTCCTCTCTTCCCTCCTCTCTTCCCTCTCTCTTCGCCTTGTGCATATCAATCTCACGTGTTTCCTCTAAACTTGCCATGTAGCTTAAGAAGTCTAGGTGTTTTTCGTAGTCACCTCGTTCGTCTTGTGACATGTTCATTGTAGCGAATACTGTCTTTG
>NZ_JAJBJC010000483.1 GCF_021811825.1 Candidatus Anadelfobacter sociabilis
TGTCTATCTCAATTCTAAACTCACTATTTTTCATTTGTTCATTTCCCGATCTTCAAGTAATGGGCCCCAACTCTATCATATATTAAACTGACTTGCAATATCCACTCAAAACAAATTTTACTCATACCCACTCAAACATCATTTACTATAACACTACTATATTTTTATCAGTAGGCTTGGCATCTTTTGCATTTTTGTAAACTTTATAACCTATGTCCTTAAAGAATCTTTTTTTAATCCGTAACTTTGGTCTATTATCCTTATTGATCCAATC
>NZ_JAJBJC010000484.1 GCF_021811825.1 Candidatus Anadelfobacter sociabilis
AGAGCGAAGATGAAAAATCATCAAAGATGACAACTTATCGTGATTTTTTCGGTAAAAAATTAATGATATCAATTATTTTGAACTTAAATAATTTGTTAAACTATAGATAACTCAATAAATATATCATTAAATTTTAAACTATTCGTTATTATTTACATTTAACTGAAAAAGATAGTTTATCATTCTTTTCAAGAAATTAATTTGTGTTTTAATTAGAGTTGTTTGAATCATCTTTATCTTTAAGTGCTTGCTGACTTTCATCTTCTTCATCTTC
>NZ_JAJBJC010000485.1 GCF_021811825.1 Candidatus Anadelfobacter sociabilis
ACTTTGCTTTACTTGCCTCCTTACTCTCCTGATCTCAACCACATTGAGAAAAAATGAGCGCAAGCTAAGCATATACGTAGAACCACTAATCGTTCTATTGATGAAATATTTAAAATTTATTTAATATGACTCTTTTATCTCATCTTAGCTAATATGTGAGCAATGGGACGATATGATAATGCTGGCGCGCTCGTTAAAAAAGGGGTTAATTAAACCTCATATCATTATTAAAAAGCTTAATGCACAGCAGGGGGTTAAAAAGATAGCTAGAGG
>NZ_JAJBJC010000486.1 GCF_021811825.1 Candidatus Anadelfobacter sociabilis
TATCACTTTTAGCTTTAATAAATCTTCCATTTTTACTCTTTCATTCATTTGCTGATTTTCTTTTTGCATAATTACTTAAATAACTTCCTTTATTATTTGATCCTCAATTATTATTTGGAGTAGTATTTAAGCTTTCAGTTTTGCTATCTTTTATTGGTGTAATCTCTTTTATAGCACCTTCTTTATTTTCAATTTGAATTAGTCCGTTCTTTTCTAACATTTGCACTTTATGAGTATCTCTACGATGGGTGTAACTTTCTGACTGATTATT
>NZ_JAJBJC010000487.1 GCF_021811825.1 Candidatus Anadelfobacter sociabilis
GCAACAAAACCTCACTCGCCGGTAAGGCTTTTGGTTCAGGGGAGCGGGTGCCCCTGTTGCGGTATGTTGGGATGATGAGATGTGAGGATAAACATTACGGCTGAGCCGGAGAATAGGTCGTACACCTATTGCAAGTGTGCATGGTATATATCAATACATTAATTATTCAACAAGTTTTGTCAGCTGATCATTGGAAAGACAGATTAACAGCAGCGAATTATAGAGCACTCACACCGCTATTTTCCATGCATATCAACCCATATGGAT
>NZ_JAJBJC010000488.1 GCF_021811825.1 Candidatus Anadelfobacter sociabilis
ATTTTTCTTGTCTCAAGACCCAAATACATCGTCATATGAACTTCCTCTATGCTTATCAGCTTCAACTTTCTGTCCATCTACAGTCCAAATGTGTTTAAATCCAAATATTCCTCCTTCTGGATTATAGAATACAGTTAAGACAACTAATCTTAAAGATGGCTTTGATGAATCAATCAAATTAAAATCGCTAAAATTCTTTGTATCTTCGTGGACTTTACCATAAACTCCTGAGGATTTTGAGACGAGAGAATATTCTGCAGCTCCA
>NZ_JAJBJC010000489.1 GCF_021811825.1 Candidatus Anadelfobacter sociabilis
CGTTAGAATTGGCAGATCAAATATTTCATTCAAAACTTTCACTTATAGATCTCGCTGGTAGCGAAAGAGCTGCTTCAACTACAAACCGTGGACAAAGAATGGTGGAAGGTGCTAATATTAATAAAAGTTTACTGGCTCTTGGAAATTGAATAAACATACTTTCAGATAAATAATAAAACAGGCTCATTTGTACCATACAGAGATTCCAAACTGACAAGATTATTAAAAGATTCATTGGGAGGAAACACAAAGACATGTATGGTC
>NZ_JAJBJC010000490.1 GCF_021811825.1 Candidatus Anadelfobacter sociabilis
ACTTCTTAAAAACTTATACAGGAGATTTTGAAGATCTTTGTCTTACTTTTTCTTGCACTGAAAAGGATCCAATGACAGAAGAAGTAAAGACTTTTGATCTTGTTCCGCATGGTGGAAATATTCCAGTAACTAATGAGAATAAATTCAAATATATTTACTTAATGATGGACTTCAAGCTTAATAGAAGAATTATTGATAAGCTTAATAGTTTTGTTAAAGGATTCTATTCTATTATTCCTGTAAAGTTATTAAGAATATTTACAG
>NZ_JAJBJC010000491.1 GCF_021811825.1 Candidatus Anadelfobacter sociabilis
ATGTATTAATGAGGTCGGACAAATTGATATGAGGTTTGCTGCCTTTGGGCAATAAGGGGCGAGAGTAGAGAGCAGGTGAACACAAGCATTTATGGTTGATCTATGTCGTGTATGCTGCAATTTAAAATGATTTTTGAGAATATTAAAGACACTTTCCACAACATTTCGTTTTTGTAGTAACATCTTCTCACAATCGAAATGAACTTATTGTGCATATTTTTCTTAATTCCAGTAATTAGCTTTAATCCGCGATTATACAGACT
>NZ_JAJBJC010000492.1 GCF_021811825.1 Candidatus Anadelfobacter sociabilis
TTGCCGTTGGTTTAGTTACGGGCTCTGTTAATACAGCAGTTTTTACAGCTTGGGTTGAGAAGTGTTTACTGCCCGGCATTTCAAAACAATCTGTTATTGTGATGGATAATCCTACTTTTCACAAAGGCAAAGAAATGCAAAATCCTGCAGGACGCCGGCCATACTTTGCTTTACCCCACTTATTCTCCAGACTTGAATTTTATAGAGAAAAAATGGGCTCACGCAAAACATATAAGGCGCTCTACAGGTTGCTCCATAGAG
>NZ_JAJBJC010000493.1 GCF_021811825.1 Candidatus Anadelfobacter sociabilis
GTCAAATGTATAGCCTCTTTCCTTCCTGCCAGCATAATCATAAAGCAAGTCTGGGTCAGAAATAAATAATTTAGCTCACTCATCACTTTCTTTTGAAACACTGATAATTCTCCCGTTAGTCTTTGATGATCCAACATAACGTTCTCTCTGCATTAAAGGTCTAACTCTGACAAATACTTTAAACGCTTCATCATCCATTATTAGATCATATGCTTGCTTGGAGGCTTTCATGTTAATTTAAAATTTTTACAAATTCAAACA
>NZ_JAJBJC010000494.1 GCF_021811825.1 Candidatus Anadelfobacter sociabilis
CAGTCATAAAAAAATCAATTGATGCTCTAATTTAATTTTATAAAACAAATATGTACAGTAAAAGGATATTATTTGGAAGAAACATTGTAGGAATTAGAGCAAATTGATGGAAAGATATGAGAAAGTACTGGACTTTGAATCAAAAAGTAGGAATTAAGAAGCAATGGAGTTTTAGAGGTAAGTATTGATAGAATCTATATGGAAGGGAGAGTTTTGAAATGTGGATAAGGGGTGTAAGGAGAGAATCTGATGGTGATATA
>NZ_JAJBJC010000495.1 GCF_021811825.1 Candidatus Anadelfobacter sociabilis
AGATGATATTGCACTAGAAATTGCAGATCGCGAATTCGGACTAAATGATATGTGCTATCAAATTGGAATTGAAAATGATAGATATGCTCTAAAAGATCAAAATATGTTTTGGCTTAACAAAGAAAACACAGAATGAAATGCTAAAAGAAAGACAAATACTTCAGCTTCTCTATCTTCTCATGATGATAGCCTTTCTTTATGTGCAAGAATATCAGAAAATAATAGCAACCCCGTAACAAAATCTTCAGGAAATAGCTCTC
>NZ_JAJBJC010000496.1 GCF_021811825.1 Candidatus Anadelfobacter sociabilis
AATGCTTTTTTGTATCTTAAGCGTTGGAGAAGTATGGGGGCGGGCTACCTTAAGAATGACGTACACCCTCCCTAGCTACTCAAATTAAATGCTTAACCCTTGCGTCCAATATCTCATACATATGCTACCTATTACGATGATCTAGAATTTTTTTAAAAGATTATCATTGTTTCTCACCACTTTTCCATTTTTAATAATTTTATTCTAAAAGGTTGTGTAGAACACACATATCGTGACTAACATTTGTGATTGTTTGGCT
>NZ_JAJBJC010000497.1 GCF_021811825.1 Candidatus Anadelfobacter sociabilis
TTAATAAACTTATTTTGATAGAGTATTAAAATATTTCTATGAAATACACTACAAATTTTACCCATTTTTATAATTAGATCTTGATCAAATCGTGAATATGAATGATACCGATCGGAATATTATTGCTTATCTTACATAGGTGATGCAATTTTAGGAGAATATGTTAACGTAGGAGCTGGAGCAGTTTTTTGTAATTTTGATGGTAAAAGAAAATATTCTTCTGAAATAGGGGCATACACTTTCTTAGGATCTAATTCT
>NZ_JAJBJC010000498.1 GCF_021811825.1 Candidatus Anadelfobacter sociabilis
TACAGCTAAAGCGAGATAAAAATGGTATACGGCAGGAATGTGATATGATATGATATGATATGATATTATTTAATTATCAAGAATTAAAGTAATATCGGATGACGTATCCAAGTAGTTTTCGCAAGAAAATATTAACTATAAAAGAGAAAGAAAAATTATCATTTATAGAGATTGCAGGACGTTTCAGTTTATCTAAAACTACAATTTTTAAGTGGAGCAAAAGGCTAGATCCGCAAAAACATAGGAATAAGCAACC
>NZ_JAJBJC010000499.1 GCF_021811825.1 Candidatus Anadelfobacter sociabilis
AGGATAAGCTTAAGGAAATCCTTGTTTGGAGAATTGGTTTGTATTGTACAATGGGGAGGACTCAAGAATCAACTTGGAGGCTTTAAGATAAAACTTCTCAAAGACAGAAGTGTCTTTGAGAAAGAAGTGGTAAGGATTCACAGAAAGCGATTATCACGTGGATATATTCTACAATAAGTATGCACAATAAGCATTGAGTATAAACAAGATTGTATAGAGCAGAGATCCTCAGATCTGCTGAGAAAACAGAAAGAAA
>NZ_JAJBJC010000500.1 GCF_021811825.1 Candidatus Anadelfobacter sociabilis
TTTTATACGAAGCTTTTTTCTGTTTTGTTACTTTTTAACAGATGTGAGAGAGCCTAATAACTTAGCTATAGAAACAAACATCATTATGAAAATTACCGGTTTCAGCATTGATAATATAAACAAACTAGGTTTATAGTGTCGGTAGTTATGATACTTATCATTTTCTATAAAAAACAATAAGAACAAAAACATTAATTGTTGTTAATAAACTCCCTTTTAATTTCATCTTCTATTTGGCAAATAATTATAATATGT
>NZ_JAJBJC010000501.1 GCF_021811825.1 Candidatus Anadelfobacter sociabilis
GGAGCTTCGATTGAACGCCGCAACGAGTCTAGGTTTTCTCAATTACCCAGCGATTAATGGCCAGTTGCAAGATTCAATGAGGCTCGCTATAGCAATTGAAGACGCGATAGAAAATTATAAAAAAACTTTTGATAAATAGCATATGAAACATAATTCTCTATCAAAAAGTGTGTATCTCAGACTTTTCATAGCAATTAGGCTCAGAGCCACAGGCCTATCGGCAACATAGCTGTGAAAAGGTTTTGTAGCGTATTA
>NZ_JAJBJC010000502.1 GCF_021811825.1 Candidatus Anadelfobacter sociabilis
ATGCAAAATATTCCGCCATATAAAATACCTTCTTCTACACCAAAATCTAGACGACTTTAAATACAAACAATTTTTAGTTGTTGTAACATAAGGAAAACATATATATATACCAATTCTCCATAATCAATGCTCCTTTATCGCAAATTACCTAACATCCAATTCGTATATTCACCCGCAAATCAAATCAATGCGAATGATCATATCTTTATATCAATATCTTAGAATATCATAAAAACCAGACGCTTCTCTATGTTT
>NZ_JAJBJC010000503.1 GCF_021811825.1 Candidatus Anadelfobacter sociabilis
GTATGTATATCGCATATAGCAGGACAGGAATATGCGAAAGTTTTAGGCCAGAACATATATGAAAAAAATCTTTTGAAATTACAAGATACACCCAACCTCTAAGAATATATACTCTCTCGATGATCCGCAAGCTCAATCTAGGTATTTGATAGCTTTCGATATTTGATAGCACATTATAATGAGCAAAACATTAGCAAAAACCTCACCCATACAAGTATTGTTACGGCAAAATCACCATCAGAACCTTGCTCCTTT
>NZ_JAJBJC010000504.1 GCF_021811825.1 Candidatus Anadelfobacter sociabilis
CTATTAATCCATAATCTTGATTATTGAAAGCTTCTAATATAGCTTTTTTAGCTGCATAAAAACTCTTGTTGAATGCTTTCTCATTATGGAAATCTTCAGAGCTACATTGATTTATAAGACCGTATTCTATCTCTTCAACGACTCCTTCTTCAATAGCTCTATGCAAGCTATCAAATATCATACCACCATTGTTTGCGTGTGCTATTTGAGCATTTAATTTTTCATCTAAAAATACATGATTGTCGTATTTGTAAG
>NZ_JAJBJC010000505.1 GCF_021811825.1 Candidatus Anadelfobacter sociabilis
GACTCTAATGCAACAAAAAGTGTCGAAAGTCACGGTATTGGATATGTCATCGATATAAATTATCAAGAACAATACTATAATAGTAGTGCAGAATTAAAACACATAAATGGGGCTTATTACAATAAGCTTGGTGGTAGTAATATATTAAATCATACTGTAATAGATGATAAGAGCATAAAACATTATGCAGAGTGTGATGCGTATAGATATGATGCACAAGGAATGGGATGTGAAGAAAGTTTTAATATCATCTAT
>NZ_JAJBJC010000506.1 GCF_021811825.1 Candidatus Anadelfobacter sociabilis
ATGTCTTATGTCATAATTGAATGCAGTGAAAAAGTTATTTTGATGTAATTAAATTACTTTTAGAGATAAATCCCAAGCTAAAGAGAAATAAGCGAGCAATAAGAATAGATAATGAAGCTTTGAAGAAGGATATAGAGAATTACCACAATTCTTTATAGGTAATGTATATTGATGAAAGCGTCTTTGCGCGCCATATGCAAAGAACTGACGGTATTCATACAACACACCAGGCAAGCAATGTTATGGAAAGCGCGA
>NZ_JAJBJC010000507.1 GCF_021811825.1 Candidatus Anadelfobacter sociabilis
GACTCTAATGCAACAAAAAGTGTCGAAAGTCACGGTATTGGATATGTCATCGATATAAATTATCAAGAACAATACTATAATAGTAGTGCAGAATTAAAACACATAAATGGGGCTTATTACAATAAGCCTGGTGGTAGTAATATATTAAATCATACTGTAATAGATGATAAGAGCATAAAACATTATGCAGAGTGTGATGCGTATAGATATGATGCACAAGGAATGGGATGTGAAGAAAGTTTTAATATCATCTAT
>NZ_JAJBJC010000508.1 GCF_021811825.1 Candidatus Anadelfobacter sociabilis
CAAGATGAAACAGTAATCAAGCTAGAATTTACTGAGAAGAGGATAAAGAAAATGAAGCTTACTTCAGAAAGATGGAGGCTTTTAGAAAAGATAAAAGAACAAGATATGAGCAAGCTGTATATCAAAAGCTAAAAGAACAAGAAAGAGAAAATTATAAAAATAATGATTTTCTTAGCGAACGAGAGCGTCAAAGAGAAGAGATAAAAAGACTTGCAGCGAGAAGAGATGAAAATCTCAGTGAGGATGATAGCTGAC
>NZ_JAJBJC010000066.1 GCF_021811825.1 Candidatus Anadelfobacter sociabilis
ACCAAACAGCATTACTGGCGAGTGATGTTTATTGTTGTGCAAACATCTTTCAGTATGCTATCTCTATAGGGGCTATGTGGAAGAAGTGACACAAACGTACTGTATGAACAATACGATGCAGTAAATTAGGAAGGTACAAGCGAAATTATAAATTTTTAATACCAGGACAAGTATTAAGCTAGCTGTGCTGAGAGACCCCCCCACTTTTTTTACTAAATTGGAAAATTTTTGATTTGTTTTTCATATTATTTTTGGCAATCGCTTAAAGATAATTTAGAATATACTTCTAAAGCGAGATAAAAATGGTATACGGCAGGAATGTGATATGATATGATATTATTTAATTATCAAGAATTAAAGTAATATCGGATGACGTATCCAAGTAGTTTTCGCAAGAAAGTATTAACTATAAAAGAGAAAGAAAAATTATCATTTATAGAGATTGCAGGGCGTTTCAGTTTATCTAAAACTACAATTTTTAACTGGAGCAAAAGGCTAGATCCGCAAAAACATAGGAATAAAAAACCGGTAAAAATAGACTATGAAGCTTTAAAAAAAGATATACAAGACCACCCTGATTCTTATAGTTATGAAAGGGCATCAAGACTAGGAGTAAGCGCATCGGGAATTAGATATGCTAAAAAGCGTATTGGTGTCACATATAAAAAAAACTCTGAATCACCCCAAAGCGGATCCCGTAAAAAGATCTACGTTTTGCCAAAAAATTGATGAGATAAAAAGTGAAGAAAAGCCGATAGTTTACATTGATGAAAGCGGCTTTACGGATGACATGCCAAGAACCCATGGATATTCGATACAAGGACAACGGTGCTATGGGAAACATGCTTGGGGAGCAAAAGGAAGAACCAATGCTATAGGAGCATTGATAGGCAGCACTTTAATTGCCGTTGGTTTAGTTACGGGCTCTGTTAATACAGCAGTTTTTACAGCTTGGGTAGAGCAAATTTTATTGCCCAATTTACCTGCAAAAAGCGTGATTGTTATGGATAATGCTTCGTTTCATAAAGGTAAACATATGCAAAAATTATTACAGGATTCCGGGCACACGCTACTTTATCTACCCCCTTACTCTCCTGATCTCAACCCAATGGAGAAAAAATGGGCTCACGCAAAACGCATTCGTCGTACCAAAAATTGTTCTATAGATGAAATATTTAATACTTATTTAATATAACTCTTTTATACTGTTTTAGAGATATCTATACAAGTGGCAATGTAGACGATAGGACTCCGGTACCAGATTTAGTACGACATTTAAAATGTTTGATTTGGAGACAAAGGCTATAGTGTGCTGCAGGTAAGCGGTACTTAAGATGGAGGTAGGCCCTCTGCAATCTATCTTCAGGGGTTGGTTGCAAACGACTGTAAGCTGCTGTAGACAAAAGCTACGGTAGTGAGCGTTACAGAAAAGGTGTAGATAATACATCACGTGTGAGTAAAAGAGACGAACACCAGTGAACTACTGTATATGTGCCAAAAGGTCTATGTGGTGTCAAAAGCAGGTTATGTACCAACCTGTGAAACAAACTTAGAAGGGACCTGATTACTGTCTAAGTGGCCCCGGCATAAAGGTAGCGTGAATTTTACTCTGGCTTAAGTAATGAACTGCAGGAACCTTCGAATGTGATGTAAAGAGAAAAGGCGCAAGTAGATGAGCTATGAGGCTGAAAGTATTGAAGCACAATCAAGGGGCGGAGTAGCTTGTAGTAGTGAAGAAGTTTCTGTAATGGGGATGGAGCGAAGGAGCTACATTATCTAGTTATGAGTATACATCAACTCAATAGAGGAGGAGTGCATAAGTATGACAAAACCATTTACAATTTCAAAAGGATTGATATTGGAAGCATATAAACAGGTTAAGAAGAACAAGGAAGCTGCAGGAATTGATCAAGAATCGCTTGAGCAATTTGAGCACGACTTGAAGGACAACCTGTATAAGCTTTGGAATAGGATGTCATCAGGTAGTTATAAACCGCCACCTGTAAGGGCAGTAGAGATTCCAAAGAAGAGTGGAGGTACAAGGACATTAGGTATCCCTACAGTAAGTGATAGGATTGCACAAGCTGCAGTGAAGATGGTATTAGAGCCTGAACTAGAAAAGATATTCCATAAAGATTCATATGGGTATAGACTAGGGAAGAGTGCACATGAAGCTGTAGCAATCACAATAGGACGATGTTGGAAGTAAAGTGGGTATGACTTTACATAGGAAGGTGGCTGAAAGCTTCAATAGCGATGCCTGAAGGAAAGATGCAAATAAGGGGAAGAGGAACGCCTCAAGGAGGAGTGCACTATACTTGCGAATTTATTCATGCATTATGCATTCGACAAGTGGGTAGAAAGAGAATTACCTGGGATCCCATTTTGTTGATGTGTCGATGATGGTCTCTTGCATTGTAACAACCTAGAACAAGCTGAGAAGGTACTAAGTTTATTAAAGCAAAGATTTATAGAATGTGGTCTGGAGATCCATGCTGGTAAGAGTCATATAGTTTACTGCAAACATGCGAGACGAGGAGCAAAGTATGAGAAGACATAGTTTACCTTTTTGGGATTTGACTTTTGCCCTAGGGAGTCAAGGAACAGGAAAGGAGAGAGGTATCTCAACTTTAGTCCTGGGGTGAGCAAGTTAGCAATGAAAGGTATGAAATACCGAGTTAGGAGATGGAAGATACCGCTTCGTAGTTGTTGTAGTATAGAGAAGATTGCGAGTAATATTAATCAGTCATCAAAGGCTGGTATCAATATTACGGCAAGTTTTATAAGACTGCATTAAAATGCCTATGGAGGAATATAAATCATTATCTATGCAGATGGGTTATGAGGAAATATAAATCCTATAAGAAGCATAAAGTCAATGCATATAGTTACTTAGTAAAGATTAGAAAAGAGATGCCAGCATTGTTCTTTCACTGGAAGATACGATATGCCCCCAATGGTTAGATAATGGGAGCTGTATGAGCTGAGAAGTTCACGTACTGTTCTGCGAGGAACTTGGGGTGAGACTCCCCAGGTCTACTTACCTTAGCAGCAAGCATCACACCTTGCTATCAAACAACAATATTCCTGTAATTCCCGGAAAGAAAAATCGTATTGAGCTGATAGAATATGATAAAGATAAAACTCAAACTGCGAAGCAGGATAGAGCCTTTCTTTGCTAAACTCGAAGAAAATCGCCCGCTAGTATTGCGATTAGAGAAGTCTGCTCTCTTTTTTATGCTTTATTGCGATTGCTACAATAAAATAGCACATCTGTTAACGGAGTCTACTAAAATATCTCATGTTTGTAATTTTACAAATAAAGTGTCAATCATTTTTTTGGATCCTTACAATTTTGGAGATGCTTGAATTTTTAGAAATTCATCAATTTTTATTTGCAATAATCAAAGTAAATAGTTAGACGTTATTGATTTAGTAAGACGAACGTTTAATGAGACATGTATGTTTAAATCATTTAAACTTGACATTTAATGTGATGTATGGCAAATTGAACTTTATAAATTCAATTTGTGTATTATTAATATATGATATATAAACTACCATGTATCAACGTTCTATTTCTGCTATTTTAGAAAAATTTGCAACTTTATACCCTGTTATAGGTATTACGGGTCCCAGACAATCTGGCAAAACTACATTAGCTAAGATGTTATTTTCGCATTTGCCTTATGTTTCATTAGAAAATTTGGATATACGAGCTCAAGCTTTGGGAGATCCGCGTGCTTTTTTGGATAAATATAAAGATGGTGCAATTTTTGATGAGGTACAAAACACTCCAGAGCTGCTATCGTATTTACAGGAAATTGTTGATGCTTTGCCAATTAAAGGTAAGTATATTTTAACTGGCTCTCAAAACTTTATTTTTAATCAACATATTTCCCAATCTTTGTCTGGACGCATAGCAATGACAACCTTATTACCACTCGCATTACAAGAATTAGGTGTGAAAGAAAATGCTTCACAAGTTTTCGATAATATATTTGATGGAGGATATCCTGGGTTACATTATTTAAAAATGGCTCCTGTAAATTTTTATCCAAGTTATATTCAAACATATATTGAAAGAGATATTAGACAAATAAAAAATATTGAAAATATTAATCGCTTCCAAACTTTTTTAAAACTTTGTGCTGGCAGAGTTGGACAAGTGATCAATTTTTCTTCTTTAGCGCAAGATTGTGGCATTTCACATACAACAGCCCGTCAATGGTTGAGTATTCTAGAAGCAAGCTATTTGATTTTCTTTTTGCAACCTTTTCACCAAAATTTCAATAAACGTTTGATAAAAATGCCAAAATTATATTTTTACGATACTGGACTTGTTTGTTCTTTGTTGAGTTTAGAAAATAAAGATCAGGTAGAAACACACTATTTGAAAGGTGTATTGTTTGAAAATTTAGTAATTTTAGAAGTTCTAAAAATGCGCCTTAATCTAGGCTTACCTCATAATCTTTATTTTTGGCGAGATCGCACTGGTCATGAAATTGATTTGTTAGCTGAATGGGGTGGAAAAATACATGCAATCGAAATTAAAGCAAATGCAACTTTCAATCCAAATTTTATAAAAAACTTAAGTTATTTTAAAACATTCGCCAAAGAAAGTAAATGTTATATGGCCTATACTGGGTTGCAAAATGGAATGTACAATGGTGTAAACTTTTTCCTGTTTCGTCAAATTTGTGATGTTTTGAAGGCACTATAAAGCTGAAGGAGTTCGTTTGAACATGTAGATCAAAAGAGAGTGCCTATTTGCTTTCGCCTTTTTCTTCTTTATTGTCACATCCTACCCTTTCCACCGCTTGCTCCCTTTTGTTTATTTACCTCCTTTCTTAATTCTTCCTTATCTCCATAAGATTCATGGTTTTCGTTTCTCAAGTAAAAAAATTTTCCTTTGTTCTGGGAAGGTCTCAGAGATTTTCCTCTTATACCTTGCAGCTTTTGTGGAGGGATATATGTGCTATTTACTGCAGTAGTAGCATTATAATTCCCATATGGTGTATCAATACTCGCAGTTCTTGGCACTACTAAGGCTCTTTTTTGTTTTACCTGCGACCACCCTACAATACGAGATCGCAAAGATGATCCTGAATCAATATTCCGAGTGAATCTCGGCTGTCTACCACCTGCCTTGATATTGTTAGAATTGCCATAAGCACTTCCTATTTCGTTCTGTGATGCGTCCATCTGCCTTCTATAAGAAGCATTATTATTACTTTTGAAGTTAAGATTTTTTTTGTTATCTTTTTTAAATATGGTGTCCCTTTTTATTATCGTAAGTTTCTTCTGACAATATTTTTCCTTTATCACATTTTCATAGTATTTTTTGATAGAAGAGTTTTGATCGCTTACTTTTATTCCATCCGCAGCTTCATATCCCAATTTGCTGATACCGTCTTTACTCAAATATCCTTCTCTTTTTTCGAATATGACCTTTCCATCTGGTATAATTATCGTATCATGTACAGTATTGAATACATTTATTTTATCGTCTTTCTCCTGATTATTATTAACTAGCTTATCATAGTACTCTATACTAGCTTCAATTTTTGTTTTGAGCGGATCGTTCGAGTCGAGTTTGTCATAGTCTATTATCTGTCCTTTGATGTATTGTAGATGAAATAGTCTTTGCCTTGTAGCGTAGAGTGAAGCGCCTGTAGGTGGTACTACGTTCCTTATACCCAGATTATTAGGGTCAATGAATTCTAACGGAACTTTGATTGGATATTCATTGCGTCTATCCTGACTATAGGCTTCATCTATACCTTTTGCCGATTTTAACTCTTTAGATGCTTTATTTATGTCAACAGTACTAATCGGTACCCCATAATTTATGTCTGTTTTATGTGTTGTCCCTTGAATCATTCTATCAGGCTTAATATTTTTACAGTAATTCAATAAAATATCAGCGAATTGCCAATAAATGTTGTTATTTGTTGCTTTGGCTTCGGTTGCACTTTCCTTTGCTTTTGCATATTTTATTGTTGGTAACTGATTATTAAGTGTTCTTACATATCGATAAATATTTGTTAATTTTTCATCTACCTTCTCTAATAAAAAAAGTCCACTAGGTGATACACTTTTTATTTCGAAAGGGTTCGATAAGTAGTTTTTATGTATCTTAGATTTTTTATTAGGAAAATTAGCATCATCAAACTCCAATTCAGGAGCAATGTCTAAATATAAACCAAGTATTTTATTTCCTTCATTATCGATTAAATAAGCAAATGCCGTTTCACGATCCTCCTCACTCCAGCCTTTTTCGTCTTTGTTAAAATCCTCTACACCTAGTGCAGTTGCTAGATCATATATTTTACTTTTTGTAATACGTGCGGCATATTCCCTTTGTCCTTCTTTTGTAAATTGAACACTACCAATGCCCTCTATCTCGAATCCTACAGTGACATCATCATTTTTTGCATTCGTTTCTTTGGCATTTTTATCATGCACTCCTTTGTACTCCTCTTCTTCGTTATCCACTTCAGCTTTACTTTCCTCATTCTCTTTTTTTACCATCATATCCTACCCCCTCTAAAAATTAATACCACACCTACAATGGTAACATGATTTATATTACAACTCCAAGTGTTTTATTTTAAGAAGTGAGTGACAAGGACTACACGCTAAAGAACGAAACTAAATTCATCTCCTCTACGTTATCAAGATAATCGTAATAGCGCTCTCCGAACTCATTTTGAAGTTCCGCCACATGTATACTAAGCATAACATTATCATCATAATATGTGTTACCATCTGAACCGACGATTGGCTCTTGATCGGACTCGTCGGTATTGAGTAGTAGTTTTAACAAACCAGGGTGCCCAAAACGAGCTGCAGTATGCAAAGGATTGTCTTGTATACCATCTTCCAAAGTAATAACAAGAGGATTGATGTTCATCATATGTTCAACAATCTCTGCATTATCATTCACCACAGCATAGTGTATTGGGTACGAACCACTTGGATTTGAAACATACAACAACTCTGGATCATTTGCAAGTAGCGTATCTGTAGCTTCGGTGCGACCGTAGCCCGCAGCATAATGCAGTAAGGTTTCGCCAGTAATAGCATAGGGTGTATTTATATGTTGAGCATTGGCTACAATCAATTCAATCGCAGCTGCTTCATTTCCCGATTTCAACTGTTTTACAATTGATTCTATGATATTAGATGCTTCCATATCTTCACTAACGATGCTATCTTCTAAATTACTTGTATCTATTGTGGTAATAGTGCTATCTTTCATATTATCTCTTTAGATATTTTTTTATTATGTGATAATTAGCCCTGTCGGCTAATGAATCGTGATAACGATAATATAATAATAAAGATAGTACTGTCAAGAGTATAGCACTGTTAACAAAATGATTGATAATAAGGAGTGATTGTTTTAGAGTGCTACGGTAGATAAGTAAAGAGATGCTAATGATGTTAAATGAGAGAAAGTATCCAATAAAAGAAGAGAAATTTAAA
>NZ_JAJBJC010000509.1 GCF_021811825.1 Candidatus Anadelfobacter sociabilis
TTGAAGCTTTGAAATGTAAGAAATCAATTTAATATTGAATAATAATAGCTGATATTGATACTCAAAATGAAATTAATAAACTCAATAAGCAAAATAGTCAACTAAATGAACAAAGTGTAAGATATGAGGATATGCTTTTAAAAATGAACCAAGAATATGAAAAATTACTAATCCAATCTTCAAATAGTGAGAAGCTAGTTATAAACTTAAAAAGAGAATTGAGCAATTTAAAAATAACTTCAAGCTATAATATCA
>NZ_JAJBJC010000510.1 GCF_021811825.1 Candidatus Anadelfobacter sociabilis
CTCTGTATGGAAAACTTCCATTTAGTAATGCATACAAAAGTACTGCAAAAGCCCAAATGTCAGCTGGTGGTCCTCAGTACTCACTTTTTATTACAATTTCTGGTGCCATATATGAAGGAGTACCTCAGAAAAGTTTGACCTTTCTATCATTTGGTATTCGTGTTGAAAATCCAAAGTCTATAATTTTTACATTAAGGTTATCATCTAATAAGATATTCTCAAGCTTAATATCTCGATGAGTGATTCACAAACTAT
>NZ_JAJBJC010000511.1 GCF_021811825.1 Candidatus Anadelfobacter sociabilis
GACAGCTTGCAAGAACACCAGAACTCGCACATTGTTCATTTGATAAAACATGCAATTTATTCTTTACATTTTGTTTTCCTTTTTCAATGTAAGCTCTATATTCGCCAGAAGTTACATTTGCTAAATTAGCTGCACTGGGATTCATAGTTAATCCTGATCCGATACTAATTATTCCTGAAATATCAGGTTTATTTCTTTGCTGTCTTCTTTCCAAATTATTTTGAAATGCTTCATTTTGATTTTCTCCTATTTGCA
>NZ_JAJBJC010000153.1 GCF_021811825.1 Candidatus Anadelfobacter sociabilis
TAAATACAAAGCAAACTCGACCAACAGCAATTTCAGGAACATTCAAAAGAGATTTATTTAACGATATCAAGAAAAGTAATAAGACTAAAAGTAATAAAACTATGAAACACTTAACAATGTCACAAGAAACTTTGAACAAAGAATTTCATGATGAAGTAAAAACTCCAGAAGAACCTAATCTTAAAATGAATGAAGAGTCAAGTTATGAAATGTCATCTGTTGGAGAAAAATCTAGCAAGGGTAAACATTCATCTAATCGAGATGATAAAGATAGCGACTCAAGTGAAGGCTCCGAGGAGAGTAAAAATGGAATAAAACCAGAGATTAATCAAGATCAAAATGAAGAAAACAAAGATATTGCAATCAAAAGTAAATGGAGAAATAAACTAAATATGAGTAGAGAAACAATTGTTGAAGTAGACGAAGAGCATCGATCAGATACAACAAATAGGAGAAGTATAATGAAGTTTTATTTATTTTAGGTAATTGAAAACTAATTGGATCAAGTGACCAAAAGTCTTCATCTAGAAAATTCCAAAGAGTTTTGAGCACTTTAAAAGGAAATAGTCCAAACTCGAGCGTAAATATTCAAGCTCGGGATGAGCTAGATTTGAGTAATCAGAATGAGCAGGTAGACTCACCTTATTTCCAGAAAAGTAATTCTAATAATCTAATGGTAAATGATAATTCTAAGTAAAAAGGCTACTAAGAAAAATTCAAGCACCTATGTAAATATAAAGCTTGAAGAAAAATCTGATATTGAGATAAAATCAGATAGATCAGTTGATAATAGGCAAATTAGAAACTCGACTATGCTTTCAGTAGGAGATTTAATTAAGAAGGATGATGATAACGATTTTATCAAGAAAGCAAAGTCAAATGAAATTGAGCTTCATGATAAAATTAATGAACAAGAAAAGGAGGAATCGTCTTTAGAAGAGCTTGAAAGTAGCCAACAGCAGGACTACATCTTTGAAGTTGAAAGTCCTATAAGCACTGAAGATGATGAATTTGAAGAGTTTGAATATGACTATCAAAATGACTCAGATGGCTCATCTATGGAGGATTTAAACGATGCAAACATAGAAAAAGGATATGAATCAATTAGTGAAGAGGAAATTAAGTTACCTAGTAATATTTCTTACGGAACAAACAATAATAGTGCTCAAGATTTTGAAGAGATAAATCAGAAAGTTATTGAAGAAATAAGAAATCATACTCCAAAATCAAAAACATTAAGAGGTTCTTTTAAATTAAGCAAACATAAAATTCAAAGCATGAAAAAAACAAAGCAACAAAAGAAAATAAAGAAAAAGAAGCAAAAACACGAAGAAGTAAAGAAGGGACAGACTTATATGAGAGCAGCAGGAAGACGAAATAGTAAATTTGTAACAAAACAAGAAGCTGAGAGAATTAAAAAGGAGCAGGATAGACTTCTTGGAATAAAGGTTGATGAAGAAGAACTTTATAGAGAAGAAGAAAAAGAAGAAATTAAAGAAGTTAATGAAGAAAACAAGAATGATGAAGCTCCTCAAATTTTTACTCCAAATGAATATCAGTATAGTAATCTGAAGATTCAAGAATCAGAAGATGAAAGAATCAAGAAAGAACTTGAACGAAAGAAATTAATAGATCAACTAAGAAGAAGTATAATGATTGAAAATCAAAAAGGTAAAAATAATGAAGTCAAATCTTCAGATGAAGTTGATTTAATAAAAAGACTGCAAATGAAAGTAATGCTGGTTACTAAGCATCCTGATATTAAAGATCAAACTAAAAAAATAAGAGTAACAAACTGAAAATTTAAATACAAATCTATAAATGATGTGTTTCCTCCAGAGGAGCCTCGTTCACCTCAACCTGCAAAAGAATCTATATGGAGAAGATTATTGGGAGATGGTGATGCAAAAGAATTTGATAGAAAAGTTAAATATAGAGCTCCAGATGATGTTAACATTCCCATCGAAGACAAATCAAATGAATCTGTTGAAGATGAAGATAAAGGAACTCAAAATGATATTGAATATACAAGTAAAAATAAGATCCTTCAACAAAAGTACAATGAAGGATTTTTATCAAATATTGTTAGTACAGGAACAGTATCGTTAGTGACTGAATATGCTCACCACAAAGTTATAAATAGAACAAAAATGCTAATGACAGAGAATAAACTCAGTGATGATTCTGATATTGAAACCAGTAAAAGTAAAATACTGACATTTAAATTATTTGAGCACAAACCTATAAATGTGTATTATAAAAAGCAATTCAAAGGGATTGAAAATCCAACAATCAAAGATGTTAAGAGAGCAATAGCTGCAGATATTACAGGCAAGATGATGAGCAAACTTCATATTGGAAATCTTTCTAAGATGAGTCATAACTCATCAGGATCTTTTACATCAAAAACATTACAAAATTCAAAGTTATCAGGAC
>NZ_JAJBJC010000014.1 GCF_021811825.1 Candidatus Anadelfobacter sociabilis
GATTTTCTATAAAGATGTTTTTTGATAAAATGAGCAACAAAATCAAATGTTCAAACTTAAATAAAAGAATTGCAATAGAAATTGCACAATACATCAAAGACGAAGTAGGGGGAGCAACAAAAATTTGGAAATAACATTGCACACTTTGGGGAGCGCTTATGAAACATAAAAAAGGGATAATAACGAAAGGCATAATACAAGAACAAAATGTGTATACTATAGTTTTTAGATATGCAAAAGAAATCTTCATGATATTGGAATCAGTACAAAAACCACAATTCAAATCTGTAAGGTTTGAACATGATGGTAAAATCTTCACACCAAGTTCAATGGTATCAGATATGAGAGAGAAGTACATAATGATAAATACAGTTAGGGGATAAAATGAGCAATATAGTACAGAATCTGCAACAAGTATTGTATGAAATTTTATCTGGACATAATGAACTTAATGCCATAACAAGTGGTATATATACAACGATGATAGGGAATGAAAAATTTCCGTATATTCATATCACAAATATAAAGTTAAAAAAAGTACCATGGATTAATTCTCATTGTTATAAATGTGAATTTATAGTAAATATACGTACGGAAAGTCACGATAACTTATTGTGTTTAAAGATAACAAATTTATTAGAGCAAGTACTGAATGCGCAGGATTTTTTTGATAAATTAAAAGAGAAGCGCATATCGGTGACAAATTTTGAGGTTGTACATAATTCGATTGCTCAAAATAGTAACACCTTAGTGTGGGAAAGTTTGTTAAATATCTTAATGTTTATAGAAAATATGGAATAAAAATGACAAATTATGGTTAATCGCTAAAAATCATATAAAATTTACATATAACATATAGAATACTGATAGAATATTGAGATAGAATAAATATATGACAGTGACAATATCACAAAATAACAAAGCATTCTATGATTACTTCATTGGCGAGATATATGAAGTTGGCATAGTGCTAAATGGTAGCGAAGTGAAATCCCTTAGAAAAAATAGGGGAGTTAATTTACCAGCATCTTATGTATCAGATAAAAATTGTGAGCTTTTTTTATTAAATTTACATATACCAGAGTATACTGAAGCTAATAGATTTAATCATCTGACCATAAGGACGCGCAAATTACTCTTGCATAAAAGAGAAATAAAAAAATTGATGGGATTAATTACAAGACAGGGAATGACAATAGTACCACTTAAGCTATATTTTAATGAAAAAAATATAGTTAAACTTTCAATTGCAACGGCAAAAGGTAAAAAAAATTATGATAAACGTGAGACTATAAAAAGAAGAGAATGGGAAAGGAAGAAAAATCGTTTTATAGAAAATGCATAAGAATAATATTTATTTTTTGTTTAGCTTATTTAAGTCATTTTTCGTTGCGCTTGGAACAAATATCTTACTAAAAAATTTAAAATACATCAAAAATATAAGGTAAAGATGCCTAATAATCGCTATGTAGAAAGTCATACAAGCTCTTTAAGAGAAAATTGTATACAATTATCTATATTTTATAATGATCAAGAGATAGAAATATCTAATCTGATTAGTACTTTTTTACAAATATCTAACAATTTTATAACAAATAGTAATTTTGTAACAAATAATGGATTTTTATTACAAAGAAAAGATAAATTATCTATAACAATACAAGTAAAAGTAGCTGTTTCATATGATAGTAATAAAAATGCTGCTATTTTATTATGGCAAGATTTAGCACTAAATGGCATGGCTGTTATGCATACAATTAGAACTTCAAAACAGCAAATAATTGAAGCATTATTTTGTGTCCAAAATTATAATACACAATATGATGAAAGTGGCTTACAAATAGTTAGCGTTACGTTAAAAAGCAGCGGTTCTATAGAAAAACTGGTTACATAATTAGTCATAAATCATTATATGAGTGGATAAAATAGTAAGATATTTTACATCATGTAGGTTATAGACATAAGAAAGATTGCAAAATAATACCAAATAAAAAAGATATAATAAAAAGAATGAGAATTATAGGATATAAATTTTATAAAAATCTAAAACAAAAATTAAAGTATATTATTGATGTTTATTTAGATATTATATCAAAAATATTCACATCACTTATAGATAATATCCATAAGCTGGTGATATGTAGTTCCAAGGAACATAATTTTACATTGGATGAGATCTTATATTGGATAATTGTGCTATTAGTTATACAGAGTGTCAGTAATAATCTATATTTCCTTAATCTTTTATTTCGACAACGATGTTGCCTCCTTTATACTTAAATAGTACTCTTTATTCTGTTGTAATGAAGTATTGCAAAGGTTTAATATGATAGTTGCAGTGTGTTTTTAGTAATAAGATTAGCATAATGAGAGTGTTAACTTTATATTCAATTTACATATAACCATCATAGCGAGTATCAATATCTCTCACTAATCTCAGGATAAGCGGAACTAATAGTTGTAAATTGCTTGAATAAATAATGCCATACCAACATTTCTTTTAGTTTACGAAGTGATATACATATACAATATGGTGGGTCTGGGAGGAGTTGAACCTCCGACCTCATGCTTATCAGACAGGCGCTCTAACCACCTGAGCTACAGACCCATATCCCAAAATTAGAACTGTTGCATCTATTAAATGTTTATAAACAGAAGTCCTAAGCTTGTATCACATATCTAATACAAAGTAAAGAATGATTAATTGGTAGTGTATTGATATAAAGTAGTATTAATTTGATTCTATTCTAAAATTTTGTTTGTTATATTTTTTTGTTTTTTTGTTTTTAGATTACTTTGATTTAAGTACTTTAATTACAGTATAATATATCTTTTGAAGTAGGACAGATCTACTTTCTCCAATTATTCTATTTGTTGCTGTGTTAATAATCTATCGACTTATACCATAAAGTATGATTCGGTATGTTATAAAACAGCTCAGTAAATTACTAAGAACCCCAAAATAAGAGGGAGGACGCGCCCCCAGCCGCGAGGATGCGTCCTCACCCCTTTTACAGATAGGGCCCCCCCACTATTTTTGCTTTACTGAGCATCAAAAAGGATATTATAATGGGATTCATTGTTAAAATTATGATGATCTATACCAAGTGGATCATCTGGATTAATATCCGTTTCATTGAGTTTAGGTAGTGGGAAATAGTGTTCTTTTTTACCTTCATCGTGTGTTGTAATATCATCATGCTTGGAGAAATAATTTGCAATAGGATTTAAGACGTAATTTCCAATAAGATCTAAGGTGTAATTTCCAATAGGACTTAAGACGTGACTTGCAATAGGACTTAAGACGTGACTTGCAATAGGATCTAAGATGTAATCTTTCGCATGATACGCGAATTCTTCTGTTACTCTTTGTGCAATAGAACTAAGAGTCATTAGTATTGTGCTATATACAATTTCTTTACCAAGATACATAAGAAAGGAAGCGGTTAAAAACATGGCAATGTCTGCATAAGCCTTTAAACCATCTTCTGATGCCCATATGTGACTCATACCACTTCCTATTCCGCTATTTTGAGCGCCAGAGAGAGACATTTGTGCTGAAGCAATCTTCCGAATAAAAAATGCGCTTACTCCTACGCCGACAAGTAATTTATCTACTAAGAGTACAGTACCCATTTTTGCAACACTACCCGCAGTTGATGCAATACCCATTTCTAATAATTCTTCTTTATTTTCTTCCCACATTTCAAATAGGTATGGCTGCCAGTTTGTGGTATTATAAGATCCTTGTTTGTGTTCTCCTAGACGTCTTATAAATGTTGCTGGAACTTCACAAATGAAATTAGATGTTGCTGCAGTAGCACTAATATCTGTACCACCACGAATTGCACCACCACCTATGATGAGAGACTTGCATGTAATTTTAAGAGTACCAGCGAATATATTGGATCCATCATAGTGAAAATCAGTATGCTGTACCTTTGTATCACTTATAACATTTATTACTATAGGAACAGTTTTGATACTATCTCTTACAATCATTTTTCCAAAAGCTCCACCTTGAGTACCGCCCAACATTGTCATTGTACCTTCAAAGCACGTATTTGCGGAAGCCATAATAACGGAAGAAATACCAATTTCTTTCGCATTTGGAATAGCAGAATAAAACACATTAGCGAGATGTGTGTATAAATGTGACGTTTGATTGTGTGCTGTGTTTTGATAATCAGACATGCTACAATTCACATCATATATCTCATTGTCTAATCGGGTATTATGTATTATGTTAAAAAAATCTATCTTCTCAATTGTATCACTAGTTTTATTTTGCATATAAATTTTAGATAATTTTATTTTTAATGATATTAATAGAAGATAAAGGCTTTGCTTTATCTCAAAACATTATGCTAAGCAATTTTTAGTAGAACATCTAATGATAAAAACAACTTTTATGGAGTTTTTTTAATATTTACAATGCATTTGTAAATTTTTTGTAAAGTTTTGTTGTATTTGCTGTTACTAATGTAATTTAAGTTTTATAGATTATCACATACACTATCTGATAACTCACATTAGGTGATTTTAGTTGAGGAGAGGTTTTTGAGATTACATGCCACTATCATCTTATAGCATAAAGAATTGAGT
This sequence comes from Candidatus Anadelfobacter sociabilis, assembly GCF_021811825.1. Lineage (GTDB taxonomy): Bacteria > Pseudomonadota > Alphaproteobacteria > Rickettsiales > Midichloriaceae > Anadelfobacter > Anadelfobacter sociabilis. The sequence goes on from NZ_JAJBJC010000014.1 coordinate 4,606, forward strand.
CTCGATTTTAGATGATTAGGTCGTTATAGTGGTGAAATTGTATATTATGTGCACTATAGCTCATGCAAAATACATATGCATATCATTTTACCTTGTATTGTGAGTAGTAGGAATAACTTTAAAGATATTGAGTATATGGATACTATTCATAGCGAAAAGAAGATGTGCTAATCATAGATACGTGTATCAACTCCAATAGGACTAGTTGCTTCACGAAGAGGAGATAAATTATCATAAAAAAGACTCTTTCACAAAAATAGAGATAGAATTTTGAAAACATAAAAACAAAAATGTTTATGCGTTAGGTTTTTATTGAGATGTCAAATACTACTACTGTTGCAGTATAATATAGGTGCATTAGTGGAATCTATTAAAGCAGATATATTCTTTCCAATGGTGAGTGATAAATAAAAGATACAGAGATCGTAGTCATAAATAGATAGCTGAGAGAAGAACTAAAGCCTTCATGGGGATAGTTTATTGTTCAATTTATTGTATTGCTGTTTGCTTAAAATGGTTGATTTATCAAATCATTGGTCGATTAAATTTCGTCATTTATACAAAATGTCTCATCTGTGCTCTCTTTATGTTTTTTGCTATCTATTTTAATGAGATAAGTGTAGTTTTTAGAAGTTTTCAGCATGATATATATAATCAGAAAGTGTATATTTCTTTCTGTTTTCACGCTTTATATTAGTTCTAAAATTTTGATATTGATATAAGCAGATCTTTGATCGGTTATAAAAAATCTTACAGAGAATCCGCCATTGTAACTCTAGGGGGCCGTACATTATTTCTTTTTTAATAACCTATACATGTCTTAATCTTTTGCTATTGAGTGATTTTTTGCTGTGTCTCAAATCTTGGACAATTGGAACGAATATAATAAATTCTCTCTTTTTGCTAAAAAATATTTAAAGAAGAGAGAGTTTGTCATATTTCTTTATGTCATGGAACAAATATGTTACAAATGCCAGAAAAATTTTCTTTCATTATTACATTTTTTATCTCTATTATTCTGTAATCCTCAATAAATGCCACAGTTAAGAGAAAAAATTAAGATAAGCACTTATAGTGCTTATCTTAATTAAGAAAAATATAAAATGTTAAGGAGATGCTTTCACAAAAACGTATTGGAAGGAGGAAAGGCATTGATCTATCAACTTTTTCTTTTCAGAAGAAAGATATGGCCACAATACACTTTATATTAAAATATGCGTTAACATAACAACAAAAACCCATCCTAAGCGTTTCTTATTGCGTACTGTGCTTGTCTTTCTTTTTGTATAGACGCGAATTTCATTTACGATCTCCAAATAATCTTAACAAGCTTAGAAAAAGATTAACGAAATCTAAATATAGTGTCAAAGCACCAAAGATAGCTACCTTACCTAAAACTTCATCGTTAACACCACCACTGAAAGTGGTATTTTGGTTACCAACTGTCGCAATATATACATCTTTTATCCTTTGTACATCATATGCAGTCAAAGCAATAAAAATTAATACACTTAGTATTGATATGGTAATTTCTAAAGATGAGCTACGCAAAAAAATATTTAACAAACTTGCTATAATAACTCCAAAAAGTCCCATTAGCATAAAAGAACCAATACTCGTAAGATCTTTTTTTGTGGTATAACCATAGATAGACATTACCCCAAATGTTGAGGCTGTCACAAAAAAGACCCTAGCTATGCTATAGCTAGTATAGACGGCCACTATAGAAGAAAAAGATATTCCCATAGTGATGGAATATATCCAAAACCACATCCTAGCTGTACTTACGTCCATGCTATTTATCCGTAGATTAAGATAAACAACTATAGCAAGCGGGAGTAATGCAAAAATTACAAACATCACTGGAGAAAAAACAAAATTAGCAATTGGAGCGACAGAAAGGACGGAATAGGCTACAAATCCAGTGATTAACAAAGCAAACATCATATACTTATAAACGCCAACGAAAAAAGACCTAAACCCTTCGTCAACACTATTTGTGGTGAAGGTAGATTTTGACGAATAATTTATCCTGGTATAATCTAAAGTCATAATTAATTGTGCCACTTATTTTGTTAATACATACAATGTGATTCTATTATATATAACCTATATGAATGTGCAAGTAATAATTATTACGAGATCCTAAGCTATATATTGCAAGAAAAATAAAAATATGTCTCTAATATATGGATAAGAAAGTAGTGTCAAAAGTGGAATCTAAACATAATATGTTATGTAAAAATTCCACAAAAAAGAAATCCATCTATACATCAATTAATAATAATGAGATAAACATAAAAAGAGAGTCCCAATTAACATTGGATATAATCTAGTGCTAATATAATATAAAGTCGCGTACTATACCAAATAAGTATATTGGAAGGATATAAGTAAGTTGTTATGATCGCAATATTAATATAAATGTAACATTTAGCTATGCATCAGAAAGTTTGAGCTTATATGTCGGATTATCTCGTATGTTGAGGTAAAACATTTTACTTCGTATCGTACTATGGAGATATTTGATATATTAGAGATATTGAATATACAGATACTATCACTAACGCAAGAAAGAAATGCCGCTCTACCTTAAAGAATGGATACTTTAGGAATTTTTATGATAAATGCTAAAAGATAATCTAGAATATATAAATTAATTACTTAGATGATTATCTTAAGAAGAGATGCTGATCGTGGGTATATGTATAAACAGTTACTTCACAAAAAGAAAAGAAATTATCATAGAACTACAGGACAATCAATGTATTTAAACATGCTTTAAATGCGTAGAATTTTATATGCAATTAATAAGGAAGATTTGTAATAGAATTAATGATATTTTCTTGATATATATCTCGATTATATGAAGCGAAGTGCAGAGTACATCTTCACTCACAAATGTGTAGCATCTTGCATAAATTTCGGAATTTTTGAAAACATGAAAAACAAAAATACTTATGAATCACTTTCCATGGTATATCAAATTGATACTAATACTGCATTAGACAAAGTAATTTTTAGAATATATTTTTAGAAAATATATGTGAGTTAGTGAAAATTTTGAAGTGTAGTAGAGTAGAGTCTTAATAAATAGAGTATATATTTGATTGAGATGTATATTTATTTTGAAGATTTGATACTTTATTTAAGTATTAGAATAGCAAATAGATTATAGATATGATATAGTGATGCATCTTAATATATATGCAGACAACGGTTGAGTTTTTGCTTTAAGATGTCTGACTGCCAGGATTGTATTTATAAGTAATGATATCAAGTACTTCATAAAATCAAAGTAGCAGCATAAATTGTAGAACTCTTATCAATAGAGTATATATTATTTGTTTTTTAAATCTCTACGATACTAATACAAACACAATTCTTCGCTCTCTTGTATAAATAGCTACCGTCACCGATTTCCCTCTGCTACTCTTTTTGATTGAATGCAGTTTATTTTATTTTAGAATAGATTGTAAAAATCTAAATGCATTGCAGCACAATATAATTGGTAATTCAGAGTTAATAACAAATTTATTTAAACTAGATATTCAACAAATTAGCAAGACTCCTATATAAGGTGAAATAAGGATTTTAAGTAATTCATGGAGGCCGAAATCAGAATCGAACTGACGTATAACAGATTTGCAATCCGTTGCATTACCACTTTGCTATTCGGCCGTATATAAATTATCAATACGATAAAACACCACTTACTGTCTCGCACTTATGTGTTTGCGATAAGTTACGCGCATCATCACACATAAGTGGAATACAAAAACCCACACATATATATTATTGACAGACACAACGAAAAAAACCCACCAATAAACTCATACGACAATGTGAAATTAATGATATATAAAAAGAGAATAGATTGTATCTATTTTATATAACAAAAGGATAAATCCACCTTGCCACAATAGCTTACACTTCCATATTTATCAATTATTCACCCAAAATAACCTATTCAGTAGACTTTTTCTTCTTTTTCTACGCATTTGTGAATCAGCATCTTTCTTTTTTCTGATTTCTGAAGGTTTCTCATAAAATTTCATCTTCTTAACCTTCCTGAATATGCCTTCACGCTGCATCTTTCTCCTAAGAGTTTTCAAAGCGTACTCTATATTGTTGAATCGTACCGCAACTTTAATCAAAATATAACCTCTAAAAACCTATAAAACATTAAATATACTGCACAGTATATCAAAAATCATATAAAAACAAACAACTGTAACCATTTTCACCACACTAACTAAGTAAGCACAAAAACCACTACACATAGACTTACATACATAGAATGCTAGTTTCTGCTACACTAAAAATATGAAAAAATCAATAGAAAATAACTTGCATAAATAATTTTGTTAACATGTAATATGATTTTATTCATAAATTATTTATTATGATATGATACGTGATTTAACTCAAGATATTGTAATAGAGAATGCAAAAAATGAGTTGTTAGCTCTTATCAAACAAGAAAAACTTAATGTTAATATAGATCAAATTACAAAAGCTATAGATTTTGCAAAATACGCACATACAGGTCAATATCGTTATTCATCCGAGCCGTTTGTAACACATCCTATAGCTGTAGCAAAATTAATGGTCGAATTACATACTGATACCACATCAATAATACTAGCGCTGCTTCATGATACAGTAGAAGATAAAGGATGTTCGTTTGAGGAGATAAAAGAATTATTCGGCAGTCAACAGGCGGAATTAGTAAGGGGTATAACAAAGTTGAAACATATCGGTTTATATCAATCTGAAAGAGAAAAACAAGCAGAAAATTTTCGTAAACTACTATTAGCAATATCAAAAGATGTAAGGGTTTTACTTGTTAAACTAGCTGATCGCTTACATAATATACGTACATTGAAATTCATTAATGATCAAAAAAAACGAATGAGGATCGCTCAGGAAACTGTCGATATCTATGCTCCGCTAGCGGAACGTATAGGACTTAATAAATTTAAAGATGAGCTACAAAATCTAGCATTTATGGAGTTACATAGTGAAATATACTCTTCTATAGCATATCGTTTGGATTATCTTAGGCATAACAAAGAAATAGCTGTTGAACACAATGTTAAAACATTACAAGAGTTATTGAACAATGCTAAAATAACGGCTGAAGTATGCGGCAGAGAGAAGACGATTTATTCAATTTGGCATAAAATGGAAGAAAAAAAAATTAATTTCGAAAAACTTTCAGATATTACAGCGTTTCGCATTCTTGTTCCAGAAGTTGAAGATTGTTATAGAGCTTTAATGGTAGTACACACCAATTTCGCCGCTATTCCGGGAACATTTCAAGATCATATTAGTGCGCCAAAAATGAATGGCTATAGCTCTCTTCATACAACTGTTATAGGATCGCAAAAAAGACCCATTGAAATCCAAATTCGTACTCATAAAATGCATGAAACAGCTGAATTTGGTATCGCATCACACTGGTACTATAAACAAAATTCTGGATATGATATAATATATCAAAAGTATTATAAGTGGATAAAAAAATTAAACGATACCTTGCGAAATACTAAATGCCCTGATGAGATTCTTGAAAATACAAAATTAGAAATGGATTCTAATCAAATTTTCTGCTTCTCTCCAAAAGGAGATTTTATAGGACTTCCTAAAATGTCTACACCTATTGATTTTGCATTCGCTATTGATGCATCTCTTGGTCTAAAATGTAAAAGTGCTAAGATTAATGGTCATATTGTTCCACTTAAAACTCAAATAGAAAATGGAGATCAGGTTGAGATTATAGCATCTGATAAAATTACAGTATTACCATCGTGGGAATATACGGCAGTAACAGCAAAAGCAAAAACAGAGATTAGATATTACTTGCATATAAAACAGTGTGCAGAATTTATCAATATAGGACGCGCAATACTAATCAAAACAATAAAAAGCTATAAACAGCACTATAATGAATTAGATCTGATACAAATCATGGGACAATTCAAGAAAGAGAAAATAGAAGATTTATTGGTAGATATAGGGAAGGGTATAATCAATCCACACTCTATAGTACGATTGATTGCACCTAATAACATAACGCTATATAGAATGTTGTGTAAAAAATTTAATTTTTTAAAATTTAATTTTGTAAAATTAAGAAATATTTTAAAATTTAAAAAATTACAGCAATATCATGAAGTACATAATATAAACCTTGATGGAGTATCAAAAAGCACACCAATACATTTAGCAGATTGTTGTAATCCACTTCCAAAAGAAAATATAGTAGGATTAATACTTCAAAAACGAGGAATAGTTATTCACCTAGAACATTGCGAGATTATAGAAAATCTTTATCACGATAATGCAAATTTAATGAAAATCACATGGAATGGAGAAAAGGATAGGCTCTATATAGGCAAAATAAATGTTATCATATCTAATGAGTGCGGAGCACTTGCAATTATTACAGATACCATTGCAAGAGATGGAATAAATTTGCATAATTTGCAAATTATAGATAAATCGGTAAATTTTTTTGATATTTTATTGGAATTAGAGGTGCATAATATTTTAGAAATGAATCAAATTATGGATAAACTAAGAAAACTTAGTCTCGTATACAGCGTTGAAAGACACAAATGTAATTAGGAGATATATCTTTTGATAAATTTTACCATTATTACCATTAGTATAATTTAAGTATAATAATATACTTTTGAGTGAAAGATAATTAATAAAATAAATGGATATAGATGAAATGAAAATCATTGAACCTTTGTAGAAATCATTCTATAATCCTCGATTATATCAAAAAACAAATTGTCAAAAGCTTGTAAAAAATGTTCTCAAATTATTTGTTTGTAGTGTGTGCTGTATTTATACAACTATTAGTAGTGATGACAAACATAGTACATCCTGTAATTACGCCGAGACCAATAGGCAATGAAAAAAGAATTAAAGTTATAAACTATATGCCTAATTCTGTAATAAGCTTTACAGGTTGCTATATGTATCATTCAATTATTGAATTTGCTAATGATGAGAATATAGAAACAATAACGATGGGCACACCTAATGCATGGCAAATACATCCTGCTGGTAACCGTATATTCTTAAAACCAGTAGAAGATGATGCGACAACAAATATGACAGTAATCACAAATAAAAGAATGTATTTTTTCGAAATGCGAGCGAAATACGCAACTAATATCAGTAGTGATGATATCATTTTCATGATGAAATTTCTTTATTCTGATACTATGCAATCAGGATCTGCAATACCTACTGTGGTGAATGCATCATTCGCACCAGATCTTTCACAGCCGGATTTATACAATTTTAAATATCAAATCAGCGGTAAAACATCTGAGATAGAACCAATATTAATATTTGATGATGGCGAATTTACATATTTTAAGTTTAGACGTATGAACACAGAGCTACCAGCTTTTTTCTTAGTTAATTCAGATGGAACGGAAGGTATAGTGAATTATAGGGTATATTCTGGCTATATTATAATAGAAAGAGTTGCAAAACAATTTACATTAAGACACGGTCATGATGTAATTTGCGTATTTAATACAGAATATGATGATACTATAGGTCAAAATATTACACGCATTGCTAAAATAAAAACTAAAAAGAACTGATAAGATAAATCACTACAGTAAGACAGATTGTATCAAATTACCTAAAACATACTACTATTATTGCTTAAATAAAAAATATGGAGCAACTAGGCGTTGATTGTTTTAAAGCAACATTGCTGATTATAGCGTTATGATAGTATTTTGGGTTTAATCTGCCTTTAGTTCATCTCATATTTTATTATGATTAGTAGAGCATTTTTTAGAATAACCAGTAAGAATAATTTTATTTTATATTACTTATACGCTATATATTTTTTGCAAAAATAAATTATCTAAAAACACACATAAAATTCTATATCATTTATGTAGACACTTTTCAGATATACTGCTATACGTATGGGAGTAAGTTTATTTTACACTGCTTTCCTCGGTAGCTCAGTGGCAGAGCAAGCGGCTGTTAACCGCTTGGTCGCTGGTTCGAATCCAGCCCGGGGAGCCATTTTGAGTATTTAATATAATTGCTTTTACTTTGTTTTGATTGATTATCCCTTAATAATGTTGCGTTTTGTCGTTTGTATATGATACAGATTCTTGTGGTTGTATCATGAATTTATTATTTTGATATCTACTAAATACTACGAGATGATGAATATCAAAATGTTATTGAGTAGTTTGTGTTGATAACTAAATACCGCGATCTTGTGTTATTATGTCGTATATATCTTGGTTTTCAAATCAAAATTCACATAATTGAGAAAATGTATTATATTGTTTTTTTGTATAAAATACGGATGGATGGCTGAGTGGTTTAAAGTACTGGTCTCGAAAATCAGAGTATGCTTATGCATACCGTGGGTTCGAATCCCACTCCATCCGCCATTATGATGAAGGTTTATATTGAAAGATGTGATCATGGTTTTAATGCGATTTGCAGAAATGATCTATTTTGTAACGAATGATATTATTTATTGATAGAGTATTATTTTTCATGTACAAGATGTTGTAGAGACTTATACTTATTGTGATGAGTGCTTTATTCTGTGAAGTATTTTAGAATAAATTCTATATCTGGATTTATCAATATATAGAATTATTGTTGTTTCGTTGTTATTAAAGGTTATTTTTTAGTTTATATATGAAAGATACACGTGATACTCAAAATAAATTGTTTGTTGGTAATTTATCGTACAATGCAGGCATAGACCAGCTAAAGGAATTGTTTTCTACATATGGTACAGTAGTAGAAGTTTCTATTCCATCTGATAGAGCAACTGGAAGACCTAGAGGGTTTGCATTCGTTGTTATGGGAGATGAAGAAGAAGCTAAGAAAGCTCTGTCTGCTGATGGAATAGAAATTCTTGGAAGAAAAATCGCAGTTAGTACTGCAAATAATAAAAAACACCATAATGATAGATCTAGAGGTGATGGTGATAATCCAAGGATGGGTGGGCATCGCAGAGACAGCTCAAGACATCGTGATGATAGATCGTATGGTGAAAGAGGAAATAATGATAGAAGAAATAGTAATTGGTAATTAGCTGTTAAAAAAATATTAAGAGATTTTTCGAATTATCTTAGTATTAGGATTTTATAAAAACACTCAAAATAATACCTTCTAGAAAGTTGATTTTTATTTATAAGTTGGTGTTGGTATTGAAGTGTTATCACGGTTTTCCGTTCTTTGGTCGTTGTTAAAGGTTCTCGAATCTCGGATAGACTATTACTTGATTCAAGCTAGTGGTCTATCGCTTTTTTCGCCTAATAACGAGTAAAGACGAAATTCCCCGTTATTTTATTGAACCACGTTGTATCCATTATATGCTCTACAACTTTCCCAGCACTCAAACACGAGTGGATGATGCGAATGAAAGAGGTATCTATAATTTCGCTTACTATTGATAGATGAAATTGGTGCTTGGTAAATTGGAATAGTAATATGTTGCCTACCGTTATAGGTCTTTTTGCTACTATTTTTAAGTGTTTTTTGATACACTTTTTAAGTAGTAGACCGTCTTTCAGCCAATGGTATGAAAATACGTCATATAAATTAAGATCTAGCTTTGATACTGTAGAGATTGCGCTTACTTCGCGTGCTACACCTAAAATAAAGCCTATACAATCACATCCTACATTTTTAATCCTTCCTTGTAAGTGAAATGGAGTGCCTATCCAAGTTCTAGCAGAATTAACAACAGTCATACCGTTTACACTGGATTCTTGTTTTTTTTTACCAATATTCATATTTGAGGTATAGATTTTATCACGTATGATGTAATCAAATTATAATCATAGCTGAGCATTATTGTATTGCTCTATAACAATACATAAATAAAGATATTATAGATATTTTTGCATATTTATTATTTTATAGTTTGTAGGATTTGCGTAGGATCTGGCATATGTGGCTCTCCTCTGAAATTAATAGCATTATTAAATTTACAACACATATTGAAAGTTTTATTACAACCAGCCATCATATCAAATTTATCACCAACATTAATCTTATGCGGAAGAGATAAAACAGTATTAATCCTATAGTCTTGACAGTATTTAATTTCCATATTGATTCCAATATTTGAACCAGTAGTAAATGTTAGAAATCCATTATTAAACATCTCATGTGGAATAAAAATCTCATTTGCTATTTTATGTAAATTGTTAATACCTTCATTATCAATATCGTTATTGTACGCGTTTATAGTTTCTTCAGCCAATTTTTTATGATTATTTTCATTAAGATATATATTTTTAGATGAATTCTCAACATTCTCTTGCTTTATATCTAATGTGTTTGATAGTCGTTTTTCTCTAAATACAAAAGTTGAATTATCTATCACATATTGTACTTCAAGATTTTTTGTGGAAAATTGCTCTACCTTTAATTTACATTGCTTATCACAAAATCTCGCTCTGCAAAGTGGCGAGTATGTATCACATACTTTAGCACTAAATGCTTGCAATAGACCTCGAATTTCTGTAGTAAAATGATTACTATTAAATCTTATTTCACCAAGCCATCCTTTACGTAATTTTAATATTCCACCATCTATATCTAGATAATTAAGTAAAAATACTTCAATCTCTGCGTTATCATATACTCCAGAAAGCAGATCTTTTTCGGATATTGATTCACTATCTATAATTCCATCTACATCCATATTATCAACTGTCAACCCAGAACTACTAACAATAGCACTCGCTGAAAAGCCACTTTTTGCAATATATGTTAATCCATCGAGCTGTATATCTTGATCATGGTTTGTAAATCCCAATACATTACCATTAACCAATTTTAATTTCCAACACATAGCTAATGTTGTAACTTCATCAGATAAATAGTGAGTATCTCTTTTGGAATTTATTGTTTTGCTCATTATTTTTTACTCAATTAAAGATTTGCTATTTTTAATTTTAGAGACTCTAGGTTGCATTACTTTTTATCTAGATTATGAATTAATTTTATTTCGACTATTTGTATATCGTTTATTGAGTTTAATCCCAATCCTTCTAATCTAGTTGGGAGGTAATCATTATCAAACCTTGCAGGAATATCAAACTCAAAACTTGCCATGATTTTTACACCTATATTTGGAGGTTTAGTAAAAAAAATTGCTCCACTAGTATAATCTATAATCAATTCTGGATTGTTGAAGATAAAATTCTCCTCATTTTTTTTAATTGCTTCTTCAATAACTCCTGATGTAGAATTATCTCGATCTTTACTGGGAAAATCATTTGTAGTAGTGAATTTTTCTTCAGTAGAAAAAAAAGAATGATTATCTAAATTCATATCATCAAAATACACTTTCACGGTACCAAATACTGGTTTATCAATTTTACGTTTATAACTAGCAGTATTGCCATCTAATAATTGGGTTTCATAACTTTTATATAATTGAAATGTCTGTGAAATGCCATCACCAACTCCTACCAACTGCTTATCACATACATAATCGCTCCAATCTTTGAAGCGAAAGCCTATCGCTCTTCCGCGACAATTGTGAAAAAATGCTACTAACTCTTGAAATTGTTTATCGTTTTTTATACCGTAAGATACATTATACTTTCTTCTTGCATTTGCCCAATTAATATTGCGTTGCTCATGTCCAGCATACATGGAAACAATGTTTGTGAAATACACTGGTCCTCCAATAGATCCATAGCTTATATCAACAGGGAAACGCGTTTCCATAAAATTATTTAGCCTTGTCATAAACTAGAAAATACCTTCTTAAAATCACTTTTAAACATAAATTTATTTTATTAATCTCTCTATATGTTATTGCTATCTGATTTATATTTGAGATGAGCTTTAGAATTTTTGTTACGCACATGATCGTTATAAAATTTACTAATAATACTCATATCTTCGTCATTAATTATATTGCTTGAATTATCTTTATCCTCTAAGGCAAACGTTGTTTTTGATAAAATGATTCCGTGAAGATGATGTTCTAATGGGATAATTTTTAATAATATGTTACTTGTTTTCATAAGAATTGATGTAATTGCAGAACTATCTTTAAGAAACAATTTTTTATATTTTTGTTTTTGATCTTTAAGATCTGATATCTGTGCTATTAAATTTATCACATTAGAACAAATATTGCGTAAAACTGATATAGTTTTTTGCTGCTCAGTTAATAGTGAAGAAAAATTGTGTAGCATGTGATTTATTCTTTACCAAAGCATTTTTTAAGATCAATGATGCTTACTGATCTAACCATATAATAAAGAGTAATAATGACAAATCATCATATTATTAGGAAGTACTAAAGAAAATTTCCTTAATTTCTTAGCATTTTTATTATTACAATAACAATATTATTAAAACTTTACTCTAAAACATTGAAAATATCTTGATTTTGGGTTTTTTCTTCATTCTTTTGTGTTGCATTCTTCTCTATTTCAAGCACACTAAAGGGTGATATATTATTCCCCACCATTTCTCTTTGTTGGTATTCTTTGCGCTTTATAAGAATTCTCAATATCTCGTCTTGTAGTATATCAACTATACTTTGGTCAACAACGGTAGTTAGTTGATTGTTTTTTTGTTTTGCAGTGTTATGCGATTGTGTATTATTATTGTTAATTTTTATATCTTCATCACCTGTATCAAATACATTGTCAATACTTTCGTTTCTACTTTTGGTGTTAGTTTTGAAATTTTTATAAATATGTTTGTCTTGATTTGGTATAAATATACCACCGACTGCTGAATTTTTTATAACAGTTACACAAGGACATGCTTTAACTGTAGGTAAATTTTCTACAGGAGTTAAGCATACTTCGCCTCTATATGCTAGATATGAGATAAAACAAAAAATAGAGGTAGCAATTATGAATATAAATATGTTTAACACACGCATCTAGTCCTAGCAAATTACAGATAAATTCTACCAAACATTACTAAGTGATGGTAATCAAAAAATAAGGAAAAAAGAAAAATTTTGATAACATATGATGATTATATATTATGTCATTATATAAGATCAATTGATTTATACAGTATTTGACAGATAATTTTTCTTTCTATACCATCGCATCGAAAATTAATGGACAATTAAATAATTAAATAAATATGCCTAAAACAAGCGTTGAAGTGAAGATTGGTAATATTTTAATAGGTGGGCAGAATCCTGTTGTAATTCAGTCTATGACTAGTACGAAAACTGCTGATGTAACCCAAACTACAGCTCAAATATTAGAACTTGTTGAGTCTGGAGCAAAAATTGTGCGCATTACAGTAAACGATGAACAAGCAGCTAGAGCAGTGCCAAAAATTAAGGATATGTTAATAGCAAAAAATTGTTTTGCTCCTATTGTAGGTTGTTTTCATTATAACGGACATATTTTACTGGAAAAAATTAGAGAGTGTGCTGAATCATTAGATAAATATCGTATTAACCCAGGTAATGTAGGGTTTGGTGAATTATATGATAAAAATTTTGAGATTTTTATAAAACACGCAATAAATTATAACAAGCCAATTCGCATAGGAGTAAATTCTGGTAGTATAGATGAAGTAATACTTTCTAAGTTAATGGATGAAAATAGTGCTAAATCTGATCCTGAACCAGCAAATTTAGTAATGCGTAAGGCAATGGTAAAATCAGCTATTGTTAGTGCAAAGTATGCAGAAAAATTAGGTATAGCACCAAATAAAATAGTTTTATCAGCAAAAGCAAGTGATGTGAATGATTCTATTGCAATTTATAGGGAGTTGAAAAGTTTAACAAAATATCCACTTCACCTAGGTCTGACAGAGGCTGGGAGTGGAACATATGGGATTATTGCAACAACTACAACACTCAGTATATTACTTAATGATGGTATAGGTGATACAATTAGAGCATCACTTACACCTGGGCCTGGAGAAAATCGCACAACTGAAGTGATAATATGTAAACAAATACTTCAAAGTCTTGGTTTGCAACAATTTTGTCCAACCATTATAGCATGTCCTGGATGCGGAAGAACAAATAATGTAATGCACAGAGAATTTGTTAAAGAAATAACAAATTTTGTTACAATACATACACCACTTTGGCAAAATAAGTATAGTAGTTTTGAAAATGATATAGCTCACCTAAAAATAGCAGTAATGGGTTGTATAGTGAATGGAATAGGAGAGGGAAAGCACGCTGATATAGGTATCAGTCTTCCTGGTGATACAGAAGAACCATGTGCAATAATTTTTATTAATGGTAGAAGAGTACAAACAGTGAAGGGGGAGGATATTATTACTAAATTTAAACAAATATTGGAAGAATACGTTGATAACAGATTTTCTGTAACAAAAACTATATAGTAACTGTTTTTCTATATTTTATATATATACTCGTTATATATAAAAATATTTTTATTAAATAAATAGATACTCATAATGAAATGTACAATATTAGGATGTGGAAGTTCTAGAGGCGTTCCAGAGGTTGCATGCAGTTGCTATGTGTGTTCATCTAAAAATAAAAAAGATAAAAGAACACGCTCTTCAATTTTAATTGAATCTGAAAAAACTAAAATTATTGTCGATACATCTCCTGATTTACGTCAACAATTATTATCAAATAATATTAGTAAAATAGATTGTGTTTTATATACGCATGCGCATTTTGATCATATTGCTGGTGCGGATGATCTAAAACCCATTATTCAACTCTCTGGATATAATAAAATCCCAGCTTTTATGCATAATTTCACAAAAAAGATGATAACAACACGTTTAAATTATGCGTTTAATGACATCACTGAAGGTTATAGTCCTTTTTTGGATTTACAAATCTTTAGAGATGATTTGTTTTGGTATAATGATATAGCAGTACAGCCATTTCTACAACAACATGGGACAATTTATAGCTCTGGTTTTAGATTTGGAGAATTAGCTTATTCTACTGATGTACACTATATAGAAGAGAAATATTTACATTTCTTATATGGGATTAAAATTTGGATTATTAGTTGTATGAGATATTTTGGTACTAAAACTCATTTTGGTTTAGAAGCTGTGATGCAATATATTGAAAAGATTAAACCAGATTTTGTAATACTAACGCATATGGGGCATAATTTAGGATATGATGAATTATGTTATTTGTTACCGAAAAATATTAGACCAGCGTATGATGGAATGAGTATCGTATTTAATAAATAATATATAATTAGTAGAAAAATGTAGAAAAACAATATTCATTTGTATCAATACTGCATTATTCACAATAATTGACAACATAATACGTCTGAAGATGGATAAAGTTGAATATAAAATCGTTATTACATTACGCAATGTGTGTGGTGTATGTTTGTAGATATCAATAAGTATTATAGTTCAAAAAATACTATTATCTTGATCAAAGGTGAGATAAGTTATCATGAAAAACAAAGATGCTTATGGATAACGTTTTCTATAGAGATACAAATACCGTCACTGCTGCAATTTAATGAATTTATAAATTTGGAGAGTTATGCTTTTGTATGAAGTAAGTTACTATAAATTAATAAATAATAAAATCAGTAACAAATTTAAAATTCTTAAAACTCACAATTTTTGCTTGCCTAATATAAAGCAAAAATATCATTACTAAGTTTAAATATTATCAAAAATATTGTAATGATATAATGATAATATCGTAACAAAATATCATCACTCCTCAAATATGATCTGTATAACTTACATATAGCAAACTTATGTAATGAAGCTGATATCTATAACTATATACTGTGTCCTTCATCATTGTTCTTCTTATATTCTTCCATTTTTACAAACGATTTTTCATGTTTTTTAGTGCTCTCTGCTCTATCTACCCATTTTCCATATATTTCTATTTCATTTAGAAGCTTATTAGCAATAGATACAATATCTTTTACTATAGCGCTGTCTATTTTATTCTCAATATGATTATAAGCTATTTGGGTCATTTCTGCAGCAGGTACTAGAATACTAGTGTCATCGCGTATTTTTATTATTTTATTCTTCACAAATTTCACTTTTGGTAGTATCAAATTGACTAATTCTTTCTTATTATTATCATCAAGTTCAATTCGATCATTGGGAAAGCTATTATTATGCCGAGATACTAATGAATCAATAATATCATTACAAACATTTTTTGATGATAATTTCTTCGATATTCCTTCTTTGAGATCTTTAGCGATACCTAAAACAATTTTTTCAAAAATCTCTTCTGGCCTTTTTACGAATTGCAATTGCTTTATAGCTGGTATCTGTGTTACACACTTAGCTTTTTTTAGAATTTTTACTAATCTATCTGGATATACTGCATTTAGATCTTCTTTTTGAGAGAATGGTATATTAAGAGTATTACTTTCTATTCCAAGATCTTTTTGTAATTTTTCATTACTCTTCATAATAGACACTATTGCTAACCTTGAAGCAAATTCAGAGCATACCATTTTTTCTTCACGATTTTCAGTCTCTCTCTCAAATTTGTCACGCATCCTATTCCAATCATATTGAAAAAATTTTGTATTACCCCATGGCATAAAAGACTTTAGTCCAATTTTATTCATCTTTGATCCAGAATTTTCTATAGAGTAATATTTACCGCTATTCTCACTCTTGGTAAATTCTTCTTTATGAACTTTTGAATATACATCATTTATTTTTTCTTCCCATTTGTTTCCATATTTGTTTTCTGCAGCTTTTTTTGCATCTTCTGTAAGAAGTTTACTGAGCTCTATCCTATATACATCAGAAAAAAGCAATTCCTCAGGAGTTAAATTGTCTACCTTATATTTGTCCATGATATGCATAAGACGCAAACTACCTTGATCATTAACAATAGTAGCAGCATGCCCGTGTTTTGTTACTAATTTCACTACTCGATCTTTAGTGCTTAATTGTTTATTATAAAATAATGCATTTTGATCAATATCAGAGAGTATGATATCACCAGATTTATAATATTCTACAGAATATTGATCTATCTCTTCTGTTGCTTGTTTCAAAAAATTCTCTGCTGGCTTACCTAAATTCATAATTTGGCTTAATTTTGTAGATTCACCAAAATCAATACCTCCTTTATCATTTATCATTAAAGCCATATTATTATAAGCATTATATGCTCCTACAACGCTGCGTAATTTCCCGAATTCTCTTAGTGTAGATCTATTTTTATAGGGAATTTTATCACCTTTTGAGATTGCTTCAGAACAATAATCCATTTTCTTCTTCATCTTTGCTACGTTAATATCATTAAGCGCACCACTTTTATAAGAAAAGGTTCTCAAACCATCAAAAATATACCCATAATTTTGATATTTTAGCTGAAAGTATTTACTTTTGTCTTTATTTTTATTTGTGTCGGAAAAATTTGATATAAATTTATTAAACTCTATATTACCTATAATATTCTCAAAAAAATTACTTAAGAACTTCTTTTCTTTCACATTTTCAGTACCCATTTTAATCAAATCTAATGCTTTTCTAAGGACAAATGGATCTACAACATTTGTTTTTTTTAGATCTATACTATCAATGGGCAAATCAGTAAAGATATCTTCAAAAAATTCCTCCTACAATAACTTATCTGATGAAAGTGCTTTTTTCAATTCTACATTGATATCAATCTGATTTTTAGTATCTTATTTATCATGTCCCATTACCTCTGCTAGACTTTTATCAAAAGAGTCTGCATCTTCAAGTGAATTTCGAAGATTACTTACTAATTCTTTAAGCGCATCATTAATCTTATTGATCGATTGTGCATTGTTATATTCATCCTTAAACCGCTTGTATTCATTTGTTAATTTTATATCCATACATGCACCCTACCTATCTCAATTAATTGTAATGTTTAATTGTATAAAAGATTAAAAAGAAAGTAAATAATCTTAGACTTAATTTTGGCAGTATGGTTAAGAGTAGTTCTGCTTTAAAATAAAAGATATTAATGATATAATTGTTTTTACCAAGCAGCATTTCGATTTTCGCTTTTTTACAATTCAATCTAGATTCACTCAATCATCTTCTTGGTCTTCTCTCTATTTTATTTTTTTGTTCAGTATTATATTTTATTTCATTTTTTGAGAATTTATTTATGATATGCATGATTTATCCTAAATTTCTACTAAATCTTAATAATTTACTTCATTACTAAAATATCTCTGGTTTATAATTCTTTAAGTAGTTTAAAGATTGTTATTTATACATATGATTATAGAATGATTGATCAGTAAGTTATTTACTATTTGTGATATATTAAAATTATGTAAGACTTTTTTTGTTGCAATTGACCAAAAATCTGGTTATATCTAAGTTTTAGATTTGATATAAGATGGAGAAGTAGTGGTATAACAGATAAAGGTTGTGATATACATTATATAAGAGGGTGGCAATAGATGTTAGAGATCTCTCATAATATGAAAAAAAGAGCTAAGAGAGTGCTACAATTAAACATTTATGTATAAATGGCGAAATTTAATCTAGCGATGATTTGTGATCATAAATATATAATTCAACTATGCAAGAGAGATGGTATAATCTATCTGGTATAATTTATCTACCAAATGTAATGCCGTAATGATCTATCCAACGCTTATCATTTTCAAAAAGATGTCTTAGATCGTCTATATTATATTTAAGCATGGTTACCCTATCTATCCCTAGACCTAAAGCAAAACCTTGATACTTATTTGAAGAAATCTTAACATTT
>NZ_JAJBJC010000067.1 GCF_021811825.1 Candidatus Anadelfobacter sociabilis
ATCTTCTTTCGACTCACATACTATTTGTATTGTATATTTCTCGTAGTTCATGATGATATTGTTTTTCGTTATTGCTATGTCAGCATAGCACTTTTATTTCATATCGCAACCTCTATATTACAGGTCCTATGTCATTTGTATATAAGCTTTGATAATTTTTGTTGTTTTTCGTGCACTTTATTCAACTCTCCTCTAAATCTCAATACTTAACTTGACGGTGCCACTTTAAGAGATAAAATTTCCCAAGACCTCAAAGAAAGCAAAATAGTGAATGTAAAGATAATGGAGATAGATGAGCTGTATAGCTATTGTAAAAAAACAAAAGAAAGTATATATCTGCCTTGTTGTAGATAGGGGATAGGAATAAACTGCTGGACTTTGTAGTAACAGAGAGCAAAAGATTTTAATGACTATTTACCTTTAGCTCTTGGGTTACAAGATAGGTATACTATAGAAATAGTGGCAATTGATAGTAACCCTGTCTATGGTAAGTTTCTTACAGGAAATAGGCATATAGTAACAAAGGCAGAAACTTGCTTGGTTGAATCTTATAACTCACTACTAAGGCACTATTTAGTCAGATTTAATAGAAAAACTAAGCGTTATTCCAAAAGTATTAATATGATAACAGATTCTATACTTCTCTTGTTCAATAACTTAGGTAAGTTATTTATCTCGTCTATATGCGTTTAGCAATGCCGCGAATTTTGACAAAAAAATATGTTGCTATTATAGCAGATTTTTAGGATAATGGGGTGATCCTTACGAAGTGGCGGCTAAGTGGGTTGGCTCTTGCTTTCTTGGTGTTGCTTTAGATTGTCTGGGTTCTTGAATCTAGTTATTGGTCTGAGCTTGAGACTAGCGCGATGGGGGATAATTATTTTTACGTTTCTCAAATGATTGAAGTTCATAAAAATTCTAAAAAAAAAGCAGGATCTTCCGGTATAAATCAACCAAATCCAGACTTTCTTTATCGCAGCAATGATATACTTAAGGTTTGGGCTCAATATTTAAAAACTAAAGGCACTAAGTTTCGAATCTTTGATGATTCTAATGGTGTTGTTGATGACATTTTTGGTAAGGACGATGATGGTTTGAAACTCAATGATCATTCTGATCATGCGGTGATATTGAATAGTGATGGCTCTTTGTATAAGAATCATAAAGATTTCTCCGTGAGTATAGTAGATGAGGTGGACTATGAGCCAGATAGTGCAAGAAGCAGAAAGAGGGTTATTGAAAAAGTATTGGGTGATATTGCGAACCTCGATGGCGACCATATTCCTACTAAACATTTGGTTGTTTTTCCGTATCACGTGACACATGTTCATTGGAATTTAGGAGTTATTTCCATAGATACGAGTAACAGCGGTGAGAAATTAAAAGATGCTAAGATCGAAATAAGCATATTTGATCCGTTTGGATCTGAAGGTAGTACTAAAAGTGCTATTGATGATTGGATTAAGAGTTTAGAAGGTGCTGGCTATAAAAGTGTAATTAGTGGTTCTGAGAATGAAGATCGTAAAAAGCAGCAAAATGATGGAACGTCTTGTGGTGCTATTACAGCTGAAAATGGAAAATACTTTTTAGATGATAATGTTTTTACTCTTAGTCCACTCAAAGCAGTTTATGTGGCTGGTGCAATTGAACTGAGAGCATCGCATATGGAAGAGATCAAGCTACAAGTCTTCAACAAAGCTCAGCATGAGAATGCCGAGCACAACGCATATGGCGATCAAGATTTATCTGAAGATAGTAAGCAGAAGATACGAGATCACATCAAGAAGTGTAAAGATAATAATACATATGCACATGTTACTGATCTTTTACAAACATTAGCAAGCAATGTGGATCCATTGCAAGAAATGGAGGATGATGCAAATATGAAAAGTAATAGTCTTGTTTTACTTAAGGAGCTTTTGGTAAGTTCAACAATTGACGATCCAGAGTTAGCAAAAATATTGTTTAAAGATAACGCATCATTTCAAGATGGTGTATATAACGTATTATGTGATGCGGAAGTGCAAGATCGAGATGATCTGGTGAATACCGCACCCAGAGCAGTCGTTACAAACGGAAGATCTATGCTAAGCAAAGAAGAATTTACTAAAATAGCCTCTAAGGTGTGTGAATATCAAAAAAGCACTAAGAAGAATATTGGGGGGAGCAATACAGATGATTTTAAAGAATTCATAAAAGATAGATTATATGTGGATAAAAGTTTGTTGATCAAAGAGGTAATAGAATCTAAGGATCATATGTTTATTTCTGCTCCACAAAGATGGGGCAAGAGCTTGAATCTAAGTATGCTAAAATATTTTTTTCAGCCTGAAGTAGATGAGGAGGGTAATTTTGATTTTAAAAACCCTAACAAAAATAGAAAGTTCTTCGAGGGAGGCATTATAGATTTAGGATTTGATGAATCAAAAGAATTAAAAGCATTGAAAATTGCAAAGGAGGAGGGGGGGTATTATTTAAAGAGACAAGGACAATACCCAGTAATCTACTTAAATTTTAAATGTGTATCTGGCAACGATCAAACGGAAATAGAAAATTCTCTAAGAAGCGCAGTTAAAAAGGCTTATGAAGAACATGGGTATTTGTATAGGAAGAAGTTGGAAGAGGCTATAAAAGGCTATAACAGATTAAATTCAAATGATGAGGTGAAATATAATTCAGACGATGATATTAATTTTTTAATGCAGGCAGTAAATACTAAGAAAATAGAAAATCTCAACCTCCGTAAACTAAAAGCCTATTACAATGAAGAAAACGTCGCAGAAGTCCCACTAGAAGAAAGCATAAGCTTCCTAAGCGACTTACTAAAAGAGTATTATAATGAAAAAGTCTTCGTATTAGTAGATGAATTTGATAAGCCAGTGCATAATATGTTGAAGCGACTAATCTTAAATACAGAAGATAGACAAAACAATAAAGTAAACACAGAAAATATAAAAAGTAACAAAGATTTAGTAGAGAAGATTGCTCAACTAGTATCAAAAGTTGTGGGAGGAGGGGCTAAAGGAGCCAATCCTAGTGTAGAGAAGATTATTCTCACAGGGGTTCTCAATACAGTAGATTTAGAAGCATCTGCAACTCTTAATGCGATACAAGAAAAAAACATAATGGTTGGTAGTTTTACAGATTACTTTGGGTTTAGCAAAGCAGAACTAGAAGAGCAGGTATTAGATTTAATATTTGCAAATGATAAAGATAAATACAAAAAGATAATATATGAACAATTAGAGTATTGGTATAATGGATACAATATTGCTAATCATAAAGGTCTATTTGCAGCATTTTCGATTATGCGTTGTCTAACGAATATTGCAAACAAAGAGTACGCTACTGCATTCAAACCTCATTGGTCCAGCTCTACTACTGATAAATTATTGTCAGATCTTGTTATCTCGCAGGATTTAACAGAGGACTTTAAAAGTAAGTTGTTACTTATTCTTGAGGGTAATGAAGTCAGTCTAGATTACGAAGAAGATGAAACTTTATACAAGCTTATTAAAAACTATGATGGTGACTCTGCGGATAAATTAGCAACGCAACTCCTTTTAAAGTCTGGGTATTTAACATTATTAGAGAATGGAAAATTTTCTATTCCTGGCAACGAAATCAAGACAATCTTTATTACTGATTTCTTACCAAAGTACCTCAAAGCTAAGGAATTGGATATTACGACAGAGGAATTGTATTCTGTTTTAGAATCAAATGCAGAAGGTTTTAAAAAATATTTAGAAGATACGCTATTACTAGTAAAGGGGCAACATGCGGAGAACTATTTTCAAGCGCTGATGTTTAGTATATTTCATGGCAATATATTGTGTAAAAAAGTATCAAAGCCCAATATAGATTTAAAATATGAAGTCTTTTTAGAACAAAATGTTCATCATGGAGGTAGAATTGATACAATTTTCTTTCCAACGTCTAAAGCAAAGAATAATTCTGTTATTATCCACGAATATAAAAAACTTGATAAAAATCAATCTGTAGAAGAAACCACTAATAATGCTTTATGGCAGATCTTATTAGGAAAATATACAGATAATGCAGTTTTGCAAAAAAGAGCAGAAAACAGTAGTTGGGCAAATGTAAAGCTTAGAGCGATTACATTTTATAAAGATTACAAAGATACGTGGCAACTAAAAGTAGAACAAGAATCAATGACTTTTTCCCAGATAGAAGTTGTTCAAAAATGGATTAATAACGAGTTAGAAGCATTAGAATTAAGTAATGTAATAGTACTCAAACCTCAAAAAGGAAAGAATAAATCTGAATATACTGATATAAAAGATGCAATACTTAAAAAGTGTAACAAAAGTAGTTTAAAAGAATTACTTAAATCAATACTTAAAGATGATTTTGCCAATAGTGATATAAGAGGTGCAGATGCTGATAATATTAGTAAAAAAGGTGTAGATAAATTGACGCTGGATGAGTTAAAAAAGAAAATTAATGAATTAACGTATCCTCAGAAAGGAGTGGTAATAAAAAAATTAGAAGATGCAAAAAAAGAATCTTTTACAAAAAAAGAAGCTCTAGAAGCGATAGGATATAAAGAAAAATCAAAAGGATATCAGTACGTTAAGGAAATTTTTGAACAAAATCTAGCAATGAAAAAACTTAATGCAGGGCTTTTCAATCTTAATTTAAATAACTCAAATAAGAGATCCAAGAAGTTTGATCCTATAAATAGCAATTGTACAGTAGACTTAAAGGAAGCAAGAAGGGAAAGAGACAATGCTCAGAAAAAAAAAGAATCCAATGAATCTTCTGAAAGAAACATTTGTAGCGATAAGCAAGATCAAGAAGTATCTTCTGATATCAAAAGAAAGAGAAAATCTGGGGATATAAGCATGCAAGAAGATGACGAAGATGTGTCAGATGATGAAAGTGTGAATGGGATCAATGCTGCAAAAAACAAGTATTATAGTGGCTTAACTACCTTATCAATAAAACAAAATATTATTTCCATTATAAATTCAAGTAAGAATTTAGATTCATATATTGAACCTGAACTTATTGATGCAGATAAAGTGCCACATATGCTAGCTAATTGGACAAAGAATATAATTATAGATAACTATTTCACGATCGCTAAAATTAAGAATAATTTTAATCAAAATCATGCGATATTAATTCATGCTAAACGAACAACTGCGAAAGTAATTAATATTATTATTATAGATCCATTATCAGAAAGCGATTCTGAGTTTAAAGAAGCATTATGCGCACTAAAGGATAAAATAGTTTCATCATTAAATCATCATAGCTCTGTTTCAGCAGAAATCGTATATACAGGAGTGCAAGATTCCAGATATGGTACATGCGCTGACATGAGTTTGATCATACTCAGAGCACTAAGTGAGGGAAAGAATTTAGATAAAATTATTTCATATAACAAAGAGATAATGAAAATCGCATCCGAACCACAAGATGTAAATAAAGGAAGTGATCAAAGCAAACTAGAAAGTCAAGGTTCTGAGAATCAAGTTGAAACTGATGAAGTTACTACACAAAATAGTAGTAAGAGAATAGGAAGTGAAGCTTTCATAGTTGATATTAAGCAAGGAAGTATAGACATATCCTCCCTTACCTCATCCCTAGACAACATCGAACAGAAGATGCGTAACATTGGATATGATCCGATCAAAAAAAGCGGTCTTATCAAAATAGGAAGTAAAGAAGACATTACATTGCAAGAATTAGAGCATAAGCATAACATAATCAGTGAATTACAAACCGAGTTAAAAGAGAAGCTTATACAAAGTAAAGTTTTAGAAGAATATGAAGAGCCTAAGAATTTAAAGCATGCTTCAAGTTTAGAAACTACATCTTATAATAAAAATATTCGAGTTGATTCAGTACTTCAAGCTCAGCGTACTAGTGCTTTTTCTTATATTTCTGCAAGTGAATCATCTCCAGATTCTAATGCTGACTTAGCAAGTGATTCAAATACTCTTGTACTTTTACAAACTAAGTCGGAACTTCCTGTGCAAAGATCTGATTCATCTCTTGGATGGTTTCGGTCAGTAATGCTCAGGTATGTATTTAGTGATGAGTTAAAACAAGTTGGTGAAGTTATAGGCAGAACTAAAAGTAAAATTGATAGGCTATCAAATCCTAAATTGGAAAATACACTTTTAAAGGATCCTACTTCTTGGGATAAGCAAGATCAAAAAGCTATAAAGCTTGTATTACATCCTGATAAGAACGGCAATAGTGAGCAGTCTAAAGAAGATTTTCAATTAGTTAACGGAGTGATTCAAGATCTGAAAGGTTCTAGTACATTTAGCCTCATCAAAGCTGCTTATTCAAAAGTTTCTGAGAAGGTAGAAAAGAGTCTGGGAATTACAGAAAGTGCTAAGCAAACTATTGCTAAGGTAGGAGATATAGCATCCAAAGCAACAACGGTATTAAAGGCTGGAGAGTTAGTTATCGACTCTGTAAGGATGGTTAGCGCTCCAACTGTAGAAAATGCTGAGAAAGTTGTGTTAGACAGTGCGCACCTTTACTCCAGTATAAAGGGCTTGAACTATTTTTCAGTTGGAGTTACTGCTTATAGTGCTACTCGTGCTGGTATTGCTACTGCTTCTCCATATTGGGAAAGTGGTGAATATGCCAGTGCTGCCTTATATGGCACTATAGCAGCGGGTGATGTAGTTGTTAAGTCTGCTATGTATATAGCTATACCAATGGTTTTAGCATACGCTAACCCAGTTCTTGGTACTGGTTACACTATATATATAGCCGGATATACAGGTTATCACGTGTACAGTAGTGCATCTCTACTGTACCATGATCTAACTCATGAAGGTCAAAACATCAGGGAGAATATTCAATACTTAAGTCGTTGGTCTAATATCGACTATGCTCTGTCTTGGACACCTCTGCAGTTATTCCACGATTTTGCAGACTCATCTAAGTTTTATGAAAATGAGATGCAGAAAAAGATAAAAGTAGAGAAGATTACAGAAACATTGAATAATCTCAATAATAAATCACTTGCAATAAAACAAGACTTGTACGAACAGAATAAGGTAGGTGTTTGGAAAGCATATTCACACTCCATTAGTAAAGATTATGCACTAGCTTCATTAGGTTTAGACGATCACAAGATAGAACACGGAGCACAAGACAGCCTAGTATATCTTGGTGAAAAGATTGTATGTGGTAAGATTATAGAGCTCTCTGAGCTTAAAGAGTATAAATGCTATGATAGTACCTTTGGCAATGAATTAGGTAATATAATACTCAACTCTGATTTGTATATAGTCGATCATCATCTGTCTGAAGCGTTGTGAATTTGTGATATTTATATCACTTAAGAATATCTTCTAAAACACTGAAATGGTAACACTAGTTTGAGAAAAAAATGCAATTCGAGAGCAAAATAAAAAGAAATTTTTGGATCAATTCGATTGT
>NZ_JAJBJC010000512.1 GCF_021811825.1 Candidatus Anadelfobacter sociabilis
TAAAATTTGTTTCAAGATAATTTTCTTCTTCTGAAAATAGTTTATCAGGAAGATGAATCACAGTGTTATCCAAAATCTGCAAGACTGATGAAAGAATACTTATATCATGTTTTAGAAAATATTTATTCAACAAAATAAATCAATTTGCAAAAATAAACATTTTCTTTTCATTCTTTTGTGATTCATAAAGTAGCGATCCTTTTGCTTCGTTCTTGTTTTCGATCTTTTCTTCTTCATTTGACATTTCTTCATATT
>NZ_JAJBJC010000513.1 GCF_021811825.1 Candidatus Anadelfobacter sociabilis
TTCTCCTGTGCTTCTGCTAACTTTATTTGAACTTTAGCAGATTCAAGATTAGCCATTGGGCAAGTATTATTCATTACATTCAATGCATGTTCAAAATATTTGATAGAATTCTGATAATTTTCCATTAACGATCATGTGTCAGCTAGATTTATAAGAATTTTTCAAGTTTGCTTTAGGTACATGTAATTTGTTCTATGTACTATCTTTACTGTTTGAATTGCTTTATTTATACAACTCTATGGCTATTTTATATTG
>NZ_JAJBJC010000514.1 GCF_021811825.1 Candidatus Anadelfobacter sociabilis
AAGGAATAATTCTGGAAAATACGTTCACCAATATGGCAGCAATGGTTGATGATACTTACTGGATTTTCAGATTACTAAGACCACTTATCCTTGCAAATTATTGGCCAAGTGACAAGAGAATTGAAAATACAACAACTCCAATTTTGTTCATTAGTGGAACTGCATCTGATACAAATGATGATATGCATCAATTGAGAGATTTAGCAAAACAATCAATATACACCGACTTCTTAGAAGTTCCAGGAGGAAATAAAA
>NZ_JAJBJC010000515.1 GCF_021811825.1 Candidatus Anadelfobacter sociabilis
CAAATAAAATAGATAAAAGTACTTGAGGCCTAATATTTCATTATACTTGATTCCCTCTTGAATACGTAATTAACCATTTCAAAGCTGGAAGTCTTAAAGGTGCAGTTTTTACATTAATTATGGCAATTCTTTGATCAGGAACTGTTTCACTTCCCTATTTATCATCAAGAAATGGAATTATTCTTGCTTCTCTTTATATAATTTTTGGAGCTATGACATCATACTTTTGCTCGATGTTGCTCATAAGTTGAGCAG
>NZ_JAJBJC010000154.1 GCF_021811825.1 Candidatus Anadelfobacter sociabilis
TTGCAGCATAATATTGAATTCTAAAATCAATTGGAGATAAAAATAAAATGCTTGGCCTAATAACGAAAACATAATGAGTATTTATTGCTTAAGAATGTCATTATATTTATGGTATATTATGTATTTGCAAAATGAAAGTATTTTAGATCTTAATGAATTAGGATTTATTCTAAAAGACAGCATAATCTCGACTAGCCTATTTTCTTGAATTACATTATGTCTTTTTGGAATATTGTGATAAATATTAAATCCTGATTTAGAATATTCATTAAATAATCCTGATGGTTTTCCATCATAGTAGGGAAGCATTTTTAATGTTAAACTTGGCATTCAAATTGTACATTTTGTCAACTTTGCGCTATCACTGATAAGTTTAGTTCTTTTTGCTCTTAAACTAATCTCCATTTTAATTTTAAATTATTATAGGAATTATTTAGCATTATGTTGAAATCAATTCTAAACTATTTTAAAATATAGAGAATTGTAAATTCTTGAGTAAATTTAGAAAAATCAAAAGTTATGATTAATCTCTTCCAGAGGAATATGACGATGATCTTCTATGTCTTCTTCCTCTGCTGTTATCTCTTCCTCTGTATCTATCTCTATCTCTGTCTCTTTCTCTATACAAATTATTCTCAACTAATTACCTGGATCTATGCTTGTTTCTACTTCTATCATAGCCAAGGTATCTTCCAGGTGTTGACTTTCTTGGCTTTGATCTTCTTGCTATTTGTACGATCATATCCTTGCCTTCAAAATCTTGGCCATCTAGTTCTGTAACAGCGTCATTTGCACCGTCTTTTGACTCATAGGTTACAAAACCAAAGCCTCTTGATTCTCTTAGAATAGGATCCATTACAATCTTGTAGTCATTAATCTTTCCATACTTTCTGAACTTTCTCTCTAAGTCTTTGTCAGTAACTCTTCTGGATAGATTCGATACGTATACAGTTTTACCTATTACGAGGTTAGTAATTGCACATTTGCTAACTTATTTAGGACAAATTGAATTTAAAAACGTCTAACATAAACTACTAAATATTCATGAAAATGGTTGAGCTATCAATTTAATTTACATCACATAGTCTAATACTAAATTTAATCTCTGAACATTTACTATCATAACTATTAAAGCTTTTTTACTGTATAATAGATTAATTCGAATTTATTTTATAGCTACAAAACAGATAGCATTTGTATAGCTATTTGAGTGAAATAGAAGCTTAATGCTTTTTTAAAGTATATCAATTGTTTCTAAAAATATTTAAACTTGATTTTAAATTAAATTTGTAGCATTAGCTGAATAAAATCTCTAAAAATTTGAATATTATGGGCTTGAATCTAAAAATAGTATGCTATTACATTTTGGAGTTATTAAAATCAAATCACACATCCTATAACTTTTAATGTTTAATCATATTCTAATACTGTTTGAAATAAATGTAATCTTATGAAAGTAAGCAGAAAATCTGACAACAGATGAAATATGAGACACTATTCTAAAAGGTGAGGTAGATGTCTTAATAGCGTGTTTATGGGAAAAGACAGACAAACAAAATAATAACTAGAAGATAAACTCACACAACAAAATGAGGTATGCGGATGTAGTGGTAAACTATGGTAGTAATTGTTGATATTTATGGTAGTTGCAGCTGAATAAATTGCAGTGCATTTGAAATGAAGTTAGTGGGTTTGATAAATAATGGTAGTGGTAATTGAAATTAATTTGATGTTGAAGTTGAAGTGAAAGTTGTAGTGGGAAATTTGAAACAAAATGGTTAGTTTGAAATTGTATTTGATTTGAGCTACCTGAATTTTCGTCTGAGGAGTTGGATGAGGATGATGAATATGAAGGTGATCTTCTTCTTTCTCTAGATCTTCTTGATTTCTTGTCTTTTCTATCTCTTTCTCTATCTTTTTCTCTTGATCTTCTCCTTCTTCTTTCTCTACTGTCTTTGCTTTCTCTGCTTCCTTTACTATCTGATCTTTTTCTCTTCTCTTTCTTATCCTTTTTATCACTGCCAGATGATGAGGATTTGCGGCCTTCTGATGAGCGGGATCTTCTGGATTTCTTTTTGTCTCTATCTCTTCTGTCATCCTTGTCATCTCCACCTTCGTCGTCTCTGCTTTTGCGATCTCTCTTCTCATCTCGATCGTAATCTACATTATCATTGTCCTTATTGGCAGCTCCAGAATCTTTTCTATCATCCTCCATTTTGAAGTTGGTATTAACTAAATAATTAATATTCAAATGCTGTCTATTTATTTGGGGTTTTGGGGTTTTGGGGGATAGAAATTATCGTTATGCATATGACGATGAAATCATTGCCCTTGCTATCAAAGATATTGATTTCGGGATCATTTAGAAGCGTTCAGAAACATATCAAGTGCGTTTGATACCAAGAACATCGTT
>NZ_JAJBJC010000516.1 GCF_021811825.1 Candidatus Anadelfobacter sociabilis
GAATTGATGAAATTGGGTCATCATTTCTAAATCCTGTTAAAATCAAAGACTTTGAAGTACCAACTTCAATGTCAAGTGTTTTTGGGATTACTTCAGAAAATTTTAAAAATTGTAAGTACAACGATCTGATGAAAGAATATGTAAAAATACAAGGCATTAAAATATCTAAAATTGCATGAGGATGATATCATTCTATTCTACTTAGTGAATCAGGGTATGTGTTTACCTTTGGAAGAGGAAACCATGGACAGCTTG
>NZ_JAJBJC010000517.1 GCF_021811825.1 Candidatus Anadelfobacter sociabilis
CTATTTCCTGAAGATTTTGTTACGGGGTTGCTATTATTTTCTGATATTCTTGCACATAAAGAAAGGCTATCATCATGAGAAGATAGAGAAGCTGAAGTATTTGTCTTTCTTTTAGCATTTCATTCTGCGTTTTCTTTGTTAAGCCAAAACATATTTTGATCTTTTAGAGCATATCTATCATTTTCAATTCCAATTTGATAGCACATATCATTTAGTCCGAATTCGCGATCTGCAATTTCTAGTGCAATATCATCT
>NZ_JAJBJC010000155.1 GCF_021811825.1 Candidatus Anadelfobacter sociabilis
CCCCAAAACCCCATATTCAAAATAATTAATTGAAAAATATATTAAATTTGATTTGAAATTAATTCAAATGCCATCGAGCTATACAAAATACAAAATTTACATATTAATTTTGAAATTTTAAGCAATTTTATTTGATTATTGTTTAACGAGGTATCGTGATGAGATTGATGCTATTAGAGATAGTGTTGTTATTATCAAAATTGGATGTGGAAGTGTTGTTACTATCACAGGTGAAAAGATTGTGAGTATTCTTGCAAGAACATTGCAAAATGCAAATGATCTTGAACTAAGATTTGTCTTAAAGTACTCTGATTGTCATAAGTATCACATGTCAAAGCATAGAATTATGCCAAGGCGCATTATAAGCACTCATCAGTATGTTATTTGAGGAATACTATTGAAAATTTCAAACCCAACTGAGGTGAGGAATACGAAAGTAAATGTGAGAGAAAATCCTTTGGTAAATCCAAAGTATGCAGCAAATGTATTTGCAAGAAGAGTTGAAATAGTGTCTCCCACAAAAATAATAGTTGCATTTACGTATAGATTTCCTGGATACATTCCAACATAGTATAGAGTCATATAGCATGATATGCTACAAACTCACCAATTGAATGCCATTATAAACAGGTTATTTCTATAAACTGGATCTTCCTTCAGAGATTCAAAAAAGCCAACTGCTTTTTGTTCATTTAATACTTGTTCAGATTTACTCTCAGAGATAATGTCGTCTTTTGTAAATGTCGTCCCATTCATTTTAGCTATGTAACTTAATGATTCATTCATCTCCTTGAATCTTCCAACAGAGTAAAGAAGCTTTGGAGACTCTGGTGTAATAATAGTACTTATGACATGCACAAATGAGAGTACAATTGTTGCAATCAAAATATGGTAAGCATTTTGGAACTGCCATCAATATCCAACAATGATTAAACATATAATGGATTCTGTTATAGTACAAGCTGCATAATATTTATTTCTTCTATCTTTAGGAAGAAGTTCAATCATTAATAAGTATGCGAGAGAGAATCTAACCATTTCGAACGTACCTATCAAAAATGTTAAGAAGTACATTAGGTACAAATTTGTTGCGAAATAAGTTCCAATACTTGCAAGCCAGAATAAAGTAGTACCAAAAAGAAGGACTGGCTTTCTTCCTATAATATCACCAAGCCTAACAAACGTGAGAGCTCCGACTACATATCCAACAAAATATAAAGATCCAAATATTCCAAGATTAAATTTTGGAATGCACACAAGATCAAGCTCAGTGATCCAATTGGAAATAGTATCTTGAGTAGAATAATCTATTTGATAGAGAGTTTGAGGATTAGCTCAGGCTTCGACTTCTGATCAAGTCATCCAATCTGATCCACCATTGAAACTACAAGTTAATTTTGGTATCAAAATTAAGAATGGTATCAATCTTGAGTAGCCAAATCAGTAAGCAAATCCAACAGGAAAAGCAATTAGCCAATAGAATTTACTGTTTCCTTCAATCTTAGTGTATGTATGATCAATATAATCTAACGATGTTTCTGGCTCTTTATCTTCAGAAAAACTACTGTTTGATGAGTCAGTTGTATCTGCCTCAACTATAGATTGATTAGTATACAAATAAACTTTGAATCCTATTTGAAATTAAGGCATAAATTTATGTTAAGGTTTTATGAAATTTTAAAAGAATCAACTTGAAATATTAAATTTATTACTTAATAAATATTTACTTCATATTAATCTAAAGCATCATGAGCAACAATAAAATGATAAGATATTAAAAATGTAGACATTTAACTAAGAATTACTATATTTCATATTTAAGTAAAAGATATTTTAATTTTACTTAGAAAATAAATCGAATATTTTTTAACCATATTAAATGGTATGCTTTATTTAGAGTGCATTAAATATTCAATTCTATTTAGATATAAAACCTTTTGGTATCTATATAATGCTAATGCCGTGCTAAAATTCAATAATCACAATTTTTGCTCAAGAAACTTCATGCTAATTATTAAGAAAGAGTATCCCAAAAATAATGGATGCCTAAATACTAAAATTAATATTCATTCGTTTATACGAATTCTGATAAATTAATGTCTCAATATATACAGAGTTTTATTATATCAAGATTTCATAGGAATTATTTCAGGCATATAGAGTAGATTTGATTTATTCGAATTTCTGATATAATAATTTTTAAATAAAAAATCTTCTTCTTGATAAAATTGATTCATTCCTTTTCTGATAAACTAAAATTTCATCTCATCAGATTTAAGATGTGCTGTTTATCAAGTCACTCAGCCAGATATTGATGATTTTAGCTGTGACGATGACAAACACTCATGGGTCCAGATATTTATCCATCTCCTTTGATACGCCTAATTTATCTTTGTTATTTTATG
>NZ_JAJBJC010000518.1 GCF_021811825.1 Candidatus Anadelfobacter sociabilis
GACTTAAATTTTGATTAACTCTTTGGAAATGATCAAGTTCTTGTTGCATTTTAGAAGTTTGCTCTTTGAGTCTACCTATTTCTGCTTCTTTAGGATTTATATCTCTTTTTAACTCTTTAATCTTATAATCAAGCACAAATTTAAATTTTTCTAGTTCTTGAGTTTTCTTTTTAAGTTGAAATATTCTGTTTTCTTTATCTGCTATAGTCTTTTTACGTTCTACAATCTCATTAAGCTGATTTTCAATTTCACTTC
>NZ_JAJBJC010000015.1 GCF_021811825.1 Candidatus Anadelfobacter sociabilis
TGATCGTGATCATGAATTTGCTATTCGGTACTCACTTCCAATAATACAAGTAGTTGAGCAAGAAAGTAAAAAAGAAATATCTCAAATATCAAAAATAGATATCAAAAAAAAGGCTTTTATAGGAGAGGGGATCATGATTAATTCCCATTTTCTTAATGGTCTAAATACTCAAGAAGCGAAAATTGAAGTAATAAAAAGAATTGAATTATTGGGACTAGGACAAAGAAAAATAAATTACAGATTGAGAGATTGGGGAATTTCAAGACAAAGATATTGGGGGACTCCTATTCCGATAATACATTGTTTTAAATGTGGTATTGTGCCAGTATTACGAAAAGATTTACCTGTAACATTACCAGATGATATTGATTTTAATAAAGTAGGTAACCCACTTGCTAATCACCCAACTTGGAAATATGTAAATTGTTATATATGTGATGCTGTAGCGGAACGTGAAACAGATACATTTGATACTTTTATTGAGTCTTCTTGGTATTTTGCAAGATTCTGCTCTCCTAATTCACAGGAAGCAATAGACAAAGAAGTTTCGAATTATTGGCTTCCAGTTGATCAATATATAGGCGGTATAGAACATGCAGTATTACATCTTTTATATGCTCGTTTCTTTACTAAAGCACTTAAAAAATGTGGTTACTTGGATATAACAGAGCCATTTAAAAATCTCCTTACTCAAGGTATGGTTTGTCATGCAAGCTATAAAAATAGTCTAGGTAAATGGCTGTACCCAAACGAAGTTGTATTCAATAATAATGAGTATCGCAGTGCAGAAAGTGGAGAAAGAGTGATATATTGTGGCATTGAAAAAATGAGTAAATCGAAAAAGAATATTATTGCTTTAGATGATGTTGTCTCAAAATATGGTGCAGATGCTATACGTATGTTTATAGTTTCCGATTCTCCACCAGAAAAAGATATAGAATGGAGTGAAGATGGTATAGAGGGAGTATATAAATATCTTCTTAAACTTTATAAGTTTGCATTAAATCTTCTAAAAAAATTAAACACTCAAACACACGATCAAGTATCTGAAAGTAAGGATAGAATTTTAGAAAAAGCAGTAAATAAAGCAATTGTAGATGTTACAGAGAGCTTTAATAAGATGCAATTTAATAAAGCTGTAGCATATATTAGGAATTTTAGTAATATTCTAATGTCAAGTAGTGATATTATAATGCAAAAATATGCTTTTTCTGTCTTATTGCGATTGATGAATCCTATAACACCACATATAACAGAAGAGATATGGGAAATGCTATATGATAAAAAGCCAATAGCCTCTCACACAGATTGGCCTGTAGCAAATCTAGAGTTACTTGCAGTTGATAGAATTGTAATTGCTGTGCAAATCAATGGTAAATTACGTTGTACTATGCAAGTATCTATTGATTCTACACAGGATGAGGTAGAAAAAATTGCAACTAGTATGCCGAAGATTTTATCATATATACAGGATAAAAAGATTTTTAAGGTTATTTATGTACCACAGAAAGTGCTAAATATAGTTTGTCATGAAGCTGTAAATTAAAGATTTTATCAATTAAGTTAATGAATTTATTAAAAAAATTATATGAATTTATTAGAAGTAACAGAAATGGCAGCTATTGGATGTTATAAATGGATAGGGCGTGGAAATGAGAAAGGAGCGGATGCTGCTGCAACTGATTCTTTGCGTAGAAGTTTAAATAGATTGCCAATCTTTGGGCGGATTGTGATAGGTGAGGGTGAAAGAGATGATGCGCCAATGTTATATATTGGTGAGAAATTGGGATCATTGTGGAATAATGATAGCAATGATATTGACAATATTGAAAAAGAAAATTTTCTACCTGTAATAAAAAAACAAGCTGCAATTGATATAGCGGTAGATCCATTAGAAGGTACTACACTATGTGCAAACAATGCTTATGGTGCAATCTCAGTGATGGCAATATCTGAGAGAGGGGGGTTATTACATGCGCCAGATGTTTATATGGATAAAATTGCTATAGGGTGTAATTTACCGAAAAATTTAGTTGATCTTGATGCAACACCAGAGGAAAATATTAATGCTTTAGCAAAAGCAAAAAAATGTGATATTTGTGATTTATGTGTTGTAATATTAAATCGCCCAAGACATATAGAGTTGATAAAAAAAATACATTCTACGGGAGCAAGAGTGAAGTTAATAAGTGATGGAGATATTAGTGCAATACTTGAAATTTGTAGCGAGAAACATGGAGTTGACATGTATTATGGAATTGGGGGCGCACCTGAGGGCGTTCTTGCAGCGGCAGCAGTAGTTTCTATAGGAGGTCAGATGCAGGGAAGATTAATATTCGAAAACGAGATACAAGCAATACGTGCAAAAGAAATGGGTATAATTGATATAGGTAAAAAATACTCTGCAAATGAAATGGCTTGTGGAGAAAAAATACAATTCTATGCTACTGGTATTACAAATGGCGCTTTACTAAAAGGAATAAGATATGTTAATGATAAAAGAGTTATTACAAATTCTCTGATAATTAATAAAGAAAAAAAGATGATAGAGTATGTATTTAGAGAGAGATTTATAATACAAGAAGCGTTAGATAACTTATATAGTTAACATTGTATCAATTAGTATCTATCATCAGTTTGAGTAAGACTTATACAATCAAGTTGTCTGATTGGTGTGAGGTATTTAATTTATAGCGTTACAAAAGTGCTCAAAAATTAGCAACATAAAAGCTGGAATCACATTATGTCAGTATATTTTGCTGTCCTGATCTATTTAGGTATTAATTACTATTTTTTTAACTAATTGCTTTATCGTTTCTTAGTCAAGAATCTCAATATTATTGAATATCATATATATTAAAGTCATTTACTTTATAACATAACACATTCGTACAGCAAATTGCATATAGATAGATTATGCAATTTTTTAGTTATTATATGTAATTGATTATGTATTGATTAATTACATAATTACAACTTATAGTTGTAATTATGTTTTTTTTCTTGTAAATCATGTTTTAAATAGGTTTATTATTATGCAGTAATAATAGTGATTAAAAGATATTTTCCCCAAAGTATTTGGTATATCATACCACAATCTTTAGTTGTATTATGCGATTTTTGATAGTACAATTATGCGAAATAGTGATATGAAAATCTATAAAATTATACTCTATCATATGGAGGAACAGCAAAAAACGATAAAAGAAACTTTAAATGATCTTAACTTACATATTAATAAGATCTTAGAAAGTGCCGATATAGAGCGAGAAGCGTTAAATTCTGTATATACAGAGTTAGAGGAAAATTTAAATATTGCGCAACGATCTATTAATGGATACACAGAAATTTCTGAGATAAAAAGAGATGCGATTCATACATTGAGTAGATTAAAGGATCAAATTGATCCTACATACAACTCTTATATAAGCCAATTTGGTCATTTTTTGGAAGATGTATCTAAAATTAATGCGATCCTCAAACAAAAAGATGATATTGAAAAATTTGCTCAAATACATGCTAAAAGCCTTGAAAATAGAGGCAAGGAAAATCATGCAAGAGAAACATTGTTTAATAAAGTGGGAAAACTACAAAAAAACTTATATGAATTAGAATTTACTCAAGGTACATTGAAAAAAATACAAACATTGTTAGAGCAAAAATTTGCAGAATTTACATCTGATATCAAAAAAATACAAACAATAGCAGCTAATAGGATGAATGAATTATATGTTGATTGGAGTGAATTAAAAAAAATAGAACGATGTGAGCAAGATGAAAATGATATAGATAGTAATACTTTAGATATAAAACTAAACTCAGATAAAAAAATAGACACAACTGAAGATGTGATACAGGATGTGATACAAGATGAGATGATGGATAATGGTGTAAATTATGTTAAAAACTATGCAAAGAAACTATATGAAATAATGTGTGACAAAATAAAAAATCTTATTAATCATAATACATAGAAATCACATTCATCATGTACATGATTTTAAAAAGTCTTTTTTATAAAAATTTATTAAATTAACTGTGATTTAATTGTGGTAAATATTAATTTAATAATTCAGTGACACTTGTGCATACTTTGTATATGTATAATATAAGTTAAGACTAATATTATCTAATTATGACATTTTTTGTAAGGTTAATTAATAAGAGTTTTTGGTTAATGTATGTAATATTTTATATTATTTACAAAATTTTTTATAAAAAACTTGCTCAAATTGAAAAAAAAACGTAGCCTGTAGTGCGGCATGGAATTTTTGTTATTAGGAGAGATTGCTGAGTGGCCAAAGGCAGTGGACTGTAAATCCGCCCGCGTGAGCGTTCGTAGGTTCGAATCCTACTCTCTCCACCATACAAATGATTGATTTAGTCTTTTTATGTTCTTTCTACTACAAGATTGAACTCTTAAATATTTAGTTCAGATAGATATTAGTCCAATTAATCTTATACAGTATCAATGTTGTATTAGTTGGTGACAGCATATTCAAAATGTTTGATATCTAGAAATTTGTTTACGAATCTGCGTCTATGCTTTTATGATAAGATATTTGATTCAAATTATTACCACTTCTACTTACTATCCACTTTTACTTACTATAATAAATTAGGTTAGATTGGCGATGTAATTGAGTAAATCTCAATCCACTATTTGACACTGCTTCTTAGTTCTTCAATATGCCACTTTATATGATAATCCAACTTGATTTATTATAATATTATCATTATTTATTCTTTATCAATCTATCTTTTAGATATTGATTAATTAGTTGAGGGTTAGCCTTATTTTGTGTTTTTTTCATAATCTGTCCTACAAGAAAGCCCAATATCTTTACTTCACCAGTAATATATCTTTCAACTTGCTCAACATTTTCGTTTAAGACTTCATCTATTATTTTATTTAATTCATCTTTATTCGAAATTTGCCTTAATCCCTGATCATCTACTATTTTTAGTGGATTATCTCCAGTAGAAAACATTATATCAAAAACATCTTTTGCTATTTTGCCTGATATAGTACCATCTGCTATTATTTCTAATAATGCGCTTAAATTATCAGCAGAAATTGGTGACTGTTCTATAGTAATATCTGTTTTATTGAGTTTTCCAAATAATTCACTAGTAATCCAATTAGCGGCAAGTTTTGGATCTGATTTTTTTGCAACTTGTTCAAAGTAATTTGCTATTTCTTTATCTGCGGTGATTACATTAGCATCATATTTGGATAAACCCATCTCTTCTACATATCTTGTCATCTTTATATCTGGTAATTCCGGTAGAGTTTGTTTTATTGAT
Source organism: Candidatus Anadelfobacter sociabilis (assembly GCF_021811825.1). GTDB lineage: Bacteria > Pseudomonadota > Alphaproteobacteria > Rickettsiales > Midichloriaceae > Anadelfobacter > Anadelfobacter sociabilis. The sequence continues at coordinate 5,308 of NZ_JAJBJC010000015.1, forward strand.
TCTACAAATTTTACATCTATTGTCAGGGGTAATAAATCTGGATCTGGGAAATAGCGATAATCTGTAGCATCTTCTTTATCTCGCATTGTTCGTGTTTCACCGATTACAGTATCAAAAAGTCGTGTTTCTTGGTTAATTTCTTCACCATTTTCAATAGCATTTACCTGTCTTTGAGCTTCGTATGTTATAGCTTTTGCTATAAAACGAATAGAATTTAGGTTTTTTATTTCAACTCTTGTGCCAAATTCTTTGCTTTGTAATGGTCGTACAGAAACATTTGCATCGCAACGTAAAGAACCTTGTTCCATATTACCGTCGCATGTTCCAAGATATCTTAGTATTGAGCGTAGTTTGCGCATAAATTCTGCTGCTTCTTCTGGGCTTCTTAAGTCTGGTTCTGTTACAATTTCCATTAATCCAATGCCAGCTCTATTTAAGTCTATAAATGTTTTATAAGGATTTTGATCATGTATACTTTTTCCCGCATCTTGCTCTATATGTATGCGTGTGATGCGTATATCTTTTGGAAATTGTTCTTCTGGAAGATGAATTGTCACAACTCCACCTTCTACTATAGGTTTATTAAATTGTGAAATCTGATATCCTTGCGGTAAATCTGGATAAAAATAACTTTTTCTATCAAATACAGAAGTATAATTTATTCTTGAATTCAATCCAAGACCAGTTTTCACAGCTTGTTCAACGCATTTTATATTTAAAACTGGCAACATCCCAGGCATACCAGCATCTAGAAATGAAACTTGAGTATTTTGCTCTCCATTAAATTCTGTTGGACTAGTAGAAAATAATTTACTACTACTGACAATTTGTGCATGGATTTCTAGTCCTATTATTATTTCCCAATCTCTATTTTTTCCTTTTATAATTGCCATTTTTTATTTTAATACTTTCTTTTATTTAGTTGCTCAAGTGCGGACTTTGCTCTTTACTATAAAGATGTATATCTTATTTGAATATTAATTATTAGTAGTAACACAGCGCGTCATTGTAGCAATTTTGTGTTTACAAAGCAACTACAACATTTTTATGTTTTTACTACTCATAATTATCTATGTTAAGTTGTTATGTTTTATATTATTTTTTATGTTTTAAGTATATATTTCTATGAAATATATAACTGTGGACAATAGATGATATGGTCAAGCTTACATAATCTAGATGGTGTGCTTTACACAAAATTCATAAAATAGATTTATAAGAGCGATATTGAGAAAGATAAAAAAATAATCAATATAGAATCAGTTGTGAGTAGTCTATAAGCCGGGTTCTGTAAGTACAGATTATAAAAATCCATACCATGATGATTATTTATCTTTCCAAATTGTCTCCAATTTGATATAGCAGTCCACCCGTATATTCTGCCGCGGAACTTACAGCAACGAGTACTGATACTCGAAGATATACCTATTCGACCTTGCTTCAGATGGGGTTTGCTAATACTTATATTACTATAAGTATAGTGAGCTCTTACCTCACTTTTTCACCCTTACCAAGAAATTGGCGGTGTATTTTCTGTAGCACTAATCCCTAACGCATAAATATACGCCGCTAGATGTTAACTAGCATCTTTATTCCGTGAAGCCCAGACTTTCCTCTGCAATAAAAAATACAACATATTACTAGTTATAAATGCATACATTGCAGCAATCATCCAACTACTCGTATCTAAATTTATTACCTATATTTAAATAAGTCAATAATAGTCGTAAATAAATAGTGTAATGTTTATATTGTTTGATAAAAATGATATATTTGATTGAATGTTAGTTTGAATATTGAGTCTTTTTGAAAAAGAGATATTATAACAATTTAATGTAATGCGCTAATTTTTGATATTGCAGTAGATATTGCACTTGATATATACACTCAGTATTTTTCTTGACTTGTTGAATAATTTGGATTTTGCCACAATTCATAATTGCAAAAAATACGAAATGCACTCACAATTATATATAGGTTTATAGATTTATATTCATATGTGGGGGGTAAAAAATGAAAAAGATATTTTATACAATTTGCAGTATTATTGCATTAAACTATACATTTGTTAGTGCAATATCTGCATCAGAAGCTGGAAAGAGATATATAAAATTAGAGACAGGGTATACATTTACATCTTCTCTAAAATCTCAGCAAGATGGTATACTAACTACAGAACCTCAAGTACCAGTGATAACAGAAGTTTCAACAAAAGCTTTTAGAGGGGCGCTTGCTGGTCTTGGTTTAGGTTATAATTTTACACAATCAATACGTGGTGATATTGTGTTTCAGTATGCTAATTTGCGGAATAGTCGAAGTTTTATTAGTAATATAGGTGCAGCACAATTTATTGATTCTTCAAGTACAAAAAATGATTTTAGATTAATGGGTAATATGTATTATGATTTTCACAATAACAGTAAATTTGTACCGTTCATTGGCGCTAGTATAGGAGGAAGTTATATAAGGGATAAGATTAATTCAGTTGAGAATTTAGGATATAAAAAAACTACAACTAATGTGACGAAGACGTCATCTATTTCATCTAGAGATGTCCAGTTTAAGCGTACTCTAATAGTTGATAAGGGGCAGAATATTGGATTTCCCTTACAACGAAGTGTATGATGAAATAAATCTACACGAATCGAATGAAGATAAAAAAATGACATCAAGTTCTGTGTCTGAAGGTGGGCTTGGTGTATCTGAATTCACAGTAAATAATAAAACAAATTTCATATATGGATTAACGCTTGGAATTGCCTATAAATTATCAGATAATGTCCATATAGATGCTGCATATAAGCTAGAGAGTGTGCCGCAATATCAATATAGCATAATTTCATCAAATAATGCGGAGAATAATAGCAATAACAACAATAAAATTATTACAAGCAATACACTTATTGCAGATGCTGCGAGTACTGATATCATAAAGATGAAAAGTGGCATGAAGAACGGCTTTACAATTGGTTTAAGGGTGATGTTTTAGTTGCTATATTGTCTACTTTATATGTCCTTATATATATATTTATACATATATTTCCCTATACTCTATAATTAATTAATGCACACAGTATTTACATGTGAGTTGTGCGGTAAATAATGTAGTAGTATGGCGCTAGCTGTATATGCAGGTAATATGCGTTTTGAATTGTGCTCTTAAATCTAATTATTACGGCAATCATAGAAGTTTTTATAGAGATATTGATATATAGAAAGTGTTGCTTTTGTGCTACTAATTTATCAACTGATTACACTATTTACACTGACTTTTGTATTAATCGCTTGTATATGGAGGAAATATATATGAAATTAGTTAATGATATACATATTTAAGAAAAATATGGATAGTAACAAATATAATAATGGTAATAAAATGAAAAAAACATCTTTGACTCTTGCGAGTGCTATCTTATTCGGTAGTGCTATGGTTGGTGCAGCGTTTGCTGGTGAACCTTGCAAGATGTATATAAAGTTAGGTGGTGGATATTCGTTCGCATCTAAAGTAAAAGTGAAGGGAAGTGGTGGTATTGATAACTCAGGTGCTAAATCAACTATTGCTAATGTCATTGATAAAACTAAGTTAACCAATTATGATAATTTTCATATTGGTCGTTTTTCTGGCGGCTTAGTGGAGGTCGGTTTAGGTTACAACTTCACAGAGCAAGTTCGCGCTGATTTAACGGTTTCATATGCGAATTTAACGAATAAGGTCAATGCTCTCGTTGGGGTTGCAAACGTGTTTCCTCCTTCATCTAGTGTGACAAACAAGAGACCAGACTGGAAGTTGATGGCTAATGCTTACTATGACTTCAATACAAGTACTGCCTTCACTCCATTTGTTGGAATAGGAATTGGTGGCAATCACACAAAGAACAAATCGACATTTAATGGTGCGTTTCCTTCAAATGCAATTCCTGTAAGTGATAATTCTACTACTTCACCAAGAACATCTGTTGTTATTGCTGATGCCGTGGTCGCAGATGGTTCTAGGCTCTTTAACTCTACGGATGCTGGTATAGGACCAGTACCAAATCCTGGATATTTAGTAGGTGATTTGAATACTGTGAGTACTAATGCTACTCAAGGTACATACTTTACTAGTAAGACCTTTGGTTCAAAGTCATCCTTTATCTATGGTGGAACTGTAGGTATCTCTTATAAAATGTCTGAAGGAGTGCTCATAGACTTAGCATATAAGATAGAGAATATGCCTAAATATAAGTATGATACTGATCTCGTGTATGTTACTATGAATCCGAATAATACTTGGAAAGCTAATGCTGCTGCTAGTAAACCAGTTGATGGCAAAGATGGTGGTATTATGTCTGCAATAGGCGAACAAACTAAAACTAATGTAAAGAATAACTTTACACTTGGTTTAAGAGTTGAGTTCTAATCTCTGCTCACCGTATGTTTAGTATGCGCACTCGTTCCTTTTATTGTTTTTGAGCAGATTTTAGTTTTGTTCTTTACTTTGTTAGTACGTGTGCGCTCATCTGCATAGGTGTTTTGAGAGTATTGTACTTTTTATATCCTATAAGAAAGGCGTGAGTAGATTTCCTACTCCGCCTTTTTCTTTTTTTAGCTTATTTTTCCAGCTAGTTTTTTAGTTTAGCCAGCTTTTATTGTATAGATATATATAGATTAGAGCTTATTTCTTGTAATAAGAAGTACTATATAAGAAAAATAACACCTATATAACACGCGAGAGAAAAAGCTCATAGAACTTATCATCATGATATTGCGAAATAATTGCGTATAATTCTGTGTAATCGTATTTTTTGCGGAACTATATTGTAATGTGTTTTGGCTACTTTTTTTTATAGAGTGAAACGACTGTAACCGTATATGTAACAATGACATACTAGTTTTATAGTGGAAAATAGTATATCTACAAAATATTACCAATTTCTTTATACTGAATTATTATTAATTGGTACTCGAATTTATTATTCAATGATCAATTATTCAATGATCATTTTATCTGTGTCTATCTTTAGATTTATCACGTCATTTCTAAGTTGTATTTTGTAGCGCTTTCTTAGCGCTCTGAGATATTCTTCTATCATCATTTCGTTGTATAATATATCTATATCAGTTTTGAACTTCTCTTCTAATTTATTGATTTCATCATTGTTTAAGTATTTTATTTGCTTTACTTGACCGAATATGTAGCAACCATCCTGCTTTGTGTTGCAGCGATGAATAGTTGATATTGATCCAGAGGTCGTATCAAGAAATTCTTCGTATAGCAAATATGGAATATCTACATCATATCTTTTATCATTGCTTATTATTATTTGTGTTGGTAATAATTTTATTTTGTTTATATCAATGTCAATATTAGGATCCTCAATAATATAAGCTCTATTTGTTTCTTTTTCATAATTTGTTTCTTTTGTTATTCTATTGTCTTGTTGAAGAGACAATAGTTTTTTTTGGGCTATATTTGACAACATGATATCACATTGCGTTCTATTCCATATTTCTACTGATTTATTCTTTATGAGATTGAATTCTGGTAGATGAGTGCTTTGAATGTTTTCCATGTACAATCCTACAAAAGCTTCTCCCTCACTTATAGGAGCGATGAGTGAAGTTCCTATATTTTTAATCTCAAATGCTATTTTATTTATCTGTAATGTTGTATTTGATAAGTCTTTTGAGTTTTGGTTTATTTTGAGATATGCATTTTTCACTTTTTTTATTTGTAGCTTATATTTTTTTGCAGTAGCTACATAATTTTCATAGCTATTATTGATATTAAGATCTTGTTCTATATCTTTTGCTGATTTATTAAGTAGTTCAAATAACTTTTCGTTATAAATTTGAGTTTTAAGTTCATCTTTTACTTCGGAAATTAGCTTAATTCTTTCTGGATATATTTTTTTCATCATAAATATATTCCATCCTTCTGTTGTCCTTATTGGTACACTAATTTCGTTTTCTTTCAATCTCGAAATAATATCTCGAACTCTTTTTGTGCTAAAGTTTTTAATTTCGATATTTTTTAATATAATATTCTCAGGAGTGATAGAGAATTTTTTTCCTAATTCTGTGAAGTATTGGTCAACTTTATGTGTAATTAGTTTTTTATGAAGATCTAATGCTTCAGCCTCGGTTTTTAAAACAATCTGCTCTATATCTCGCTTTTCTTTTTCGATATAAAGAGATTTTTTATCTTGATACATGTCTTCTATCTCATGATCACTGACTATGATGTTATTTTTTTCTAATTCATTAATCGTAAGTATAAAATATGAGTAATTTCTAATTTCTGGTTGTATAAATAGCATTTTATTCTTGTTGATAAAATCCTGTAGCACTTCATCTTTAGGCGTGTGTAATTTAAAATTAACATTAGTATTTGTTGCTGATATTTTGTAAAGATCTACTACTTTCTCAATGTGTTTTGATCTTATTAATGAATTAGAAAAAAATAACATCATAGTCAGTGATCATGAGATAGAAGACATGTATCAAGATAAAAAATCTCTTTATATCGAAAAAGAAAAGCGAGATATAGAGCAGATTGTTTTAAAAACCGAGGCTGAAGCATTAGATCTTCATAAAAAACTAATTACACATAAAGTTGACCAATACTTCACAGAATTAGGAAAAAAATTCTCTATCACTCCTGAGAATATTATATTAAAAAATATCGAAATTAAAAACTTTAGCACAAAAAGAGTTCGAGATATTATTTCGAGATTGAAAGAAAACGAAATTAGTGTACCAATAAGGACAACAGAAGGATGGAATATATTTATGATGAAAAAAATATATCCAGAAAGAATTAAGCTAATTTCCGAAGTAAAAGATGAACTTAAAACTCAAATTTATAACGAAAAGTTATTTGAACTACTTAATAAATCAGCAAAAGATATAGAACAAGATCTTAATATCAATAATAGCTATGAAAATTATGTAGCTACTGCAAAAAAATATAAGCTACAAATAAAAAAAGTGAAAAATGCATATCTCAAAATAAACCAAAACTCAAAAGACTTATCAAATACAACATTACAGATAAATAAAATAGCATTTGAGATTAAAAATATAGGAACTTCACTCATCGCTCCTATAAGTGAGGGAGAAGCTTTTGTAGGATTGTACATGGAAAACATTCAAAGCACTCATCTACCAGAATTCAATCTCATAAAGAATAAATCAGTAGAAATATGGAATAGAACGCAATGTGATATCATGTTGTCAAATATAGCCCAAAAAAAACTATTGTCTCTTCAACAAGACAATAGAATAACAAAAGAAACAAATTATGAAAAAGAAACAAATAGAGCTTATATTATTGAGGATCCTAATATTGACATTGATATAAACAAAATAAAATTATTACCAACACAAATAATAATAAGCAATGATAAAAGATATGATGTAGATATTCCATATTTGCTATACGAAGAATTTCTTGATACGACCTCTGGATCAATATCAACTATTCATCGCTGCAACACAAAGCAGGATGGTTGCTACATATTCGGTCAAGTAAAGCAAATAAAATACTTAAACAATGATGAAATCAATAAATTAGAAGAGAAGTTCAAAACTGATATAGATATATTATACAACGAAATGATGATAGAAGAATATCTCAGAGCGCTAAGAAAGCGCTACAAAATACAACTTAGAAATGACGTGATAAATCTAAAGATAGACACAGATAAAATGATCATTGAATAATTGATCATTGAATAATAAATTCGAGTACCAATTAATAATAATTCAGTATAAAGAAATTGGTAATATTTTGTAGATATACTATTTTCCACTATAAAACTAGTATGTCATTGTTACATATACGGTTACAGTCGTTTCACTCTATAAAAAAAAGTAGCCAAAACACATTACAATATAGTTCCGCAAAAAATACGATTACACAGAATTATACGCAATTATTTCGCAATATCATGATGATAAGTTCTATGAGCTTTTTCTCTCGCGTGTTATATAGGTGTTATTTTTCTTATATAGTACTTCTTATTACAAGAAATAAGCTCTAATCTATATATATCTATACAATAAAAGCTGGCTAAACTAAAAAACTAGCTGGAAAAATAAGCTAAAAAAAGAAAAAGGCGGAGTAGGAAATCTACTCACGCCTTTCTTATAGGATATAAAAAGTACAATACTCTCAAAACACCTATGCAGATGAGCGCACACGTACTAACAAAGTAAAGAACAAAACTAAAATCTGCTCAAAAACAATAAAAGGAACGAGTGCGCATACTAAACATACGGTGAGCAGAGATTAGAACTCAACTCTTAAACCAAGTGTAAAGTTATTCTTTACATTAGTTTTAGTTTGTTCGCCTATTGCAGACATAATACCACCATCTTTGCCATCAACTGGTTTACTAGCAGCAGCATTAGCTTTCCAAGTATTATTCGGATTCATAGTAACATACACGAGATCAGTATCATACTTATATTTAGGCATATTCTCTATCTTATATGCTAAGTCTATGAGCACTCCTTCAGACATTTTATAAGAGATACCTACAGTTCCACCATAGATAAAGGATGACTTTGAACCAAAGGTCTTACTAGTAAAGTATGTACCTTGAGTAGCATTAGTACTCACAGTATTCAAATCACCTACTAAATATCCAGGATTTGGTACTGGTCCTATACCAGCATCCGTAGAGTTAAAGAGCCTAGAACCATCTGCGACCACGGCATCAGCAATAACAACAGATGTTCTTGGTGAAGTAGTAGAATTATCACTTACAGGAATTGCATTTGAAGGAAACGCACCATTAAATGTCGATTTGTTCTTTGTGTGATTGCCACCAATTCCTATTCCAACAAATGGAGTGAAGGCAGTACTTGTATTGAAGTCATAGTAAGCATTAGCCATCAACTTCCAGTCTGGTCTCTTGTTTGTCACACTAGATGAAGGAGGAAACACGTTTGCAACCCCAACGAGAGCATTGACCTTATTCGTTAAATTCGCATATGAAACCGTTAAATCAGCGCGAACTTGCTCTGTGAAGTTGTAACCTAAACCGACCTCCACTAAGCCGCCAGAAAAACGACCAATATGAAAATTATCATAATTGGTTAACTTAGTTTTATCAATGACATTAGCAATAGTTGATTTAGCACCTGAGTTATCAATACCACCACTTCCCTTCACTTTTACTTTAGATGCGAACGAATATCCACCACCTAACTTTATATACATCTTGCAAGGTTCACCAGCAAACGCTGCACCAACCATAGCACTACCGAATAAGATAGCACTCGCAAGAGTCAAAGATGTTTTTTTCATTTTATTACCATTATTATATTTGTTACTATCCATATTTTTCTTAAATATGTATATCATTAACTAATTTCATATATATTTCCTCCATATACAAGCGATTAATACAAAAGTCAGTGTAAATAGTGTAATCAGTTGATAAATTAGTAGCACAAAAGCAACACTTTCTATATATCAATATCTCTATAAAAACTTCTATGATTGCCGTAATAATTAGATTTAAGAGCACAATTCAAAACGCATATTACCTGCATATACAGCTAGCGCCATACTACTACATTATTTACCGCACAACTCACATGTAAATACTGTGTGCATTAATTAATTATAGAGTATAGGGAAATATATGTATAAATATATATATAAGGACATATAAAGTAGACAATATAGCAACTAAAACATCACCCTTAAACCAATTGTAAAGCCGTTCTTCATGCCACTTTTCATCTTTATGATATCAGTACTCGCAGCATCTGCAATAAGTGTATTGCTTGTAATAATTTTATTGTTGTTATTGCTATTATTCTCCGCATTATTTGATGAAATTATGCTATATTGATATTGCGGCACACTCTCTAGCTTATATGCAGCATCTATATGGACATTATCTGATAATTTATAGGCAATTCCAAGCGTTAATCCATATATGAAATTTGTTTTATTATTTACTGTGAATTCAGATACACCAAGCCCACCTTCAGACACAGAACTTGATGTCATTTTTTTATCTTCATTCGATTCGTGTAGATTTATTTCATCATACACTTCGTTGTAAGGGAAATCCAATATTCTGCCCCTTATCAACTATTAGAGTACGCTTAAACTGGACATCTCTAGATGAAATAGATGACGTCTTCGTCACATTAGTTGTAGTTTTTTTATATCCTAAATTCTCAACTGAATTAATCTTATCCCTTATATAACTTCCTCCTATACTAGCGCCAATGAACGGTACAAATTTACTGTTATTGTGAAAATCATAATACATATTACCCATTAATCTAAAATCATTTTTTGTACTTGAAGAATCAATAAATTGTGCTGCACCTATATTACTAATAAAACTTCGACTATTCCGCAAATTAGCATACTGAAACACAATATCACCACGTATTGATTGTGTAAAATTATAACCTAAACCAAGACCAGCAAGCGCCCCTCTAAAAGCTTTTGTTGAAACTTCTGTTATCACTGGTACTTGAGGTTCTGTAGTTAGTATACCATCTTGCTGAGATTTTAGAGAAGATGTAAATGTATACCCTGTCTCTAATTTTATATATCTCTTTCCAGCTTCTGATGCAGATATTGCACTAACAAATGTATAGTTTAATGCAATAATACTGCAAATTGTATAAAATATCTTTTTCATTTTTTACCCCCCACATATGAATATAAATCTATAAACCTATATATAATTGTGAGTGCATTTCGTATTTTTTGCAATTATGAATTGTGGCAAAATCCAAATTATTCAACAAGTCAAGAAAAATACTGAGTGTATATATCAAGTGCAATATCTACTGCAATATCAAAAATTAGCGCATTACATTAAATTGTTATAATATCTCTTTTTCAAAAAGACTCAATATTCAAACTAACATTCAATCAAATATATCATTTTTATCAAACAATATAAACATTACACTATTTATTTACGACTATTATTGACTTATTTAAATATAGGTAATAAATTTAGATACGAGTAGTTGGATGATTGCTGCAATGTATGCATTTATAACTAGTAATATGTTGTATTTTTTATTGCAGAGGAAAGTCTGGGCTTCACGGAATAAAGATGCTAGTTAACATCTAGCGGCGTATATTTATGCGTTAGGGATTAGTGCTACAGAAAATACACCGCCAATTTCTTGGTAAGGGTGAAAAAGTGAGGTAAGAGCTCACTATACTTATAGTAATATAAGTATTAGCAAACCCCATCTGAAGCAAGGTCGAATAGGTATATCTTCGAGTATCAGTACTCGTTGCTGTAAGTTCCGCGGCAGAATATACGGGTGGACTGCTATATCAAATTGGAGACAATTTGGAAAGATAAATAATCATCATGGTATGGATTTTTATAATCTGTACTTACAGAACCCGGCTTATAGACTACTCACAACTGATTCTATATTGATTATTTTTTTATCTTTCTCAATATCGCTCTTATAAATCTATTTTATGAATTTTGTGTAAAGCACACCATCTAGATTATGTAAGCTTGACCATATCATCTATTGTCCACAGTTATATATTTCATAGAAATATATACTTAAAACATAAAAAATAATATAAAACATAACAACTTAACATAGATAATTATGAGTAGTAAAAACATAAAAATGTTGTAGTTGCTTTGTAAACACAAAATTGCTACAATGACGCGCTGTGTTACTACTAATAATTAATATTCAAATAAGATATACATCTTTATAGTAAAGAGCAAAGTCCGCACTTGAGCAACTAAATAAAAGAAAGTATTAAAATAAAAAATGGCAATTATAAAAGGAAAAAATAGAGATTGGGAAATAATAATAGGACTAGAAATCCATGCACAAATTGTCAGTAGTAGTAAATTATTTTCTACTAGTCCAACAGAATTTAATGGAGAGCAAAATACTCAAGTTTCATTTCTAGATGCTGGTATGCCTGGGATGTTGCCAGTTTTAAATATAAAATGCGTTGAACAAGCTGTGAAAACTGGTCTTGGATTGAATTCAAGAATAAATTATACTTCTGTATTTGATAGAAAAAGTTATTTTTATCCAGATTTACCGCAAGGATATCAGATTTCACAATTTAATAAACCTATAGTAGAAGGTGGAGTTGTGACAATTCATCTTCCAGAAGAACAATTTCCAAAAGATATACGCATCACACGCATACATATAGAGCAAGATGCGGGAAAAAGTATACATGATCAAAATCCTTATAAAACATTTATAGACTTAAATAGAGCTGGCATTGGATTAATGGAAATTGTAACAGAACCAGACTTAAGAAGCCCAGAAGAAGCAGCAGAATTTATGCGCAAACTACGCTCAATACTAAGATATCTTGGAACATGCGACGGTAATATGGAACAAGGTTCTTTACGTTGCGATGCAAATGTTTCTGTACGACCATTACAAAGCAAAGAATTTGGCACAAGAGTTGAAATAAAAAACCTAAATTCTATTCGTTTTATAGCAAAAGCTATAACATACGAAGCTCAAAGACAGGTAAATGCTATTGAAAATGGTGAAGAAATTAACCAAGAAACACGACTTTTTGATACTGTAATCGGTGAAACACGAACAATGCGAGATAAAGAAGATGCTACAGATTATCGCTATTTCCCAGATCCAGATTTATTACCCCTGACAATAGATGTAAAATTTGTAGAATCAATAAAACAAACTCTACCGGAATTACCAGATATAAAGATGACAAGATATGTAGAAGAGATGGGTTTATCCAAATATGATGCTAATGTAATCACCGCAGATAAAGAAATAGCAAATTACTTTGAACAAGTTGCAAAAAAATCAGATCCAAAACTTGCCGCTAATTGGATTACTAGTGAATTATTTGGAAAACTCAATAAAACAGATATTACTATAGAACAGTCACCAATTTCTGCTGATAATTTAAGCGCATTATTAGAAATAATAGCAGATGGTACTATATCAGGCAAAATAGCAAAAGATGTTTTTGATATAATGTTTTCTACTGGAGATAATCCACTAAAAATAGTAGATGATCAGGGATTAAGGCAAATTTCGAATAAAGATGAATTAAATAAAATAATAGATGAAGTCTTAAACGAAAATGTTGAGCAAGTTGAAAGATATATTACTGGTGAAGTAAAGATATTGGGCTTTCTTGTAGGACAGATTATGAAAAAAACACAAAATAAGGCTAACCCTCAACTAATTAATCAATATCTAAAAGATAGATTGATAAAGAATAAATAATGATAATATTATAATAAATCAAGTTGGATTATCATATAAAGTGGCATATTGAAGAACTAAGAAGCAGTGTCAAATAGTGGATTGAGATTTACTCAATTACATCGCCAATCTAACCTAATTTATTATAGTAAGTAAAAGTGGATAGTAAGTAGAAGTGGTAATAATTTGAATCAAATATCTTATCATAAAAGCATAGACGCAGATTCGTAAACAAATTTCTAGATATCAAACATTTTGAATATGCTGTCACCAACTAATACAACATTGATACTGTATAAGATTAATTGGACTAATATCTATCTGAACTAAATATTTAAGAGTTCAATCTTGTAGTAGAAAGAACATAAAAAGACTAAATCAATCATTTGTATGGTGGAGAGAGTAGGATTCGAACCTACGAACGCTCACGCGGGCGGATTTACAGTCCACTGCCTTTGGCCACTCAGCAATCTCTCCTAATAACAAAAATTCCATGCCGCACTACAGGCTACGTTTTTTTTTCAATTTGAGCAAGTTTTTTATAAAAAATTTTGTAAATAATATAAAATATTACATACATTAACCAAAAACTCTTATTAATTAACCTTACAAAAAATGTCATAATTAGATAATATTAGTCTTAACTTATATTATACATATACAAAGTATGCACAAGTGTCACTGAATTATTAAATTAATATTTACCACAATTAAATCACAGTTAATTTAATAAATTTTTATAAAAAAGACTTTTTAAAATCATGTACATGATGAATGTGATTTCTATGTATTATGATTAATAAGATTTTTTATTTTGTCACACATTATTTCATATAGTTTCTTTGCATAGTTTTTAACATAATTTACACCATTATCCATCATCTCATCTTGTATCACATCCTGTATCACATCTTCAGTTGTGTCTATTTTTTTATCTGAGTTTAGTTTTATATCTAAAGTATTACTATCTATATCATTTTCATCTTGCTCACATCGTTCTATTTTTTTTAATTCACTCCAATCAACATATAATTCATTCATCCTATTAGCTGCTATTGTTTGTATTTTTTTGATATCAGATGTAAATTCTGCAAATTTTTGCTCTAACAATGTTTGTATTTTTTTCAATGTACCTTGAGTAAATTCTAATTCATATAAGTTTTTTTGTAGTTTTCCCACTTTATTAAACAATGTTTCTCTTGCATGATTTTCCTTGCCTCTATTTTCAAGGCTTTTAGCATGTATTTGAGCAAATTTTTCAATATCATCTTTTTGTTTGAGGATCGCATTAATTTTAGATACATCTTCCAAAAAATGACCAAATTGGCTTATATAAGAGTTGTATGTAGGATCAATTTGATCCTTTAATCTACTCAATGTATGAATCGCATCTCTTTTTATCTCAGAAATTTCTGTGTATCCATTAATAGATCGTTGCGCAATATTTAAATTTTCCTCTAACTCTGTATATACAGAATTTAACGCTTCTCGCTCTATATCGGCACTTTCTAAGATCTTATTAATATGTAAGTTAAGATCATTTAAAGTTTCTTTTATCGTTTTTTGCTGTTCCTCCATATGATAGAGTATAATTTTATAGATTTTCATATCACTATTTCGCATAATTGTACTATCAAAAATCGCATAATACAACTAAAGATTGTGGTATGATATACCAAATACTTTGGGGAAAATATCTTTTAATCACTATTATTACTGCATAATAATAAACCTATTTAAAACATGATTTACAAGAAAAAAAACATAATTACAACTATAAGTTGTAATTATGTAATTAATCAATACATAATCAATTACATATAATAACTAAAAAATTGCATAATCTATCTATATGCAATTTGCTGTACGAATGTGTTATGTTATAAAGTAAATGACTTTAATATATATGATATTCAATAATATTGAGATTCTTGACTAAGAAACGATAAAGCAATTAGTTAAAAAAATAGTAATTAATACCTAAATAGATCAGGACAGCAAAATATACTGACATAATGTGATTCCAGCTTTTATGTTGCTAATTTTTGAGCACTTTTGTAACGCTATAAATTAAATACCTCACACCAATCAGACAACTTGATTGTATAAGTCTTACTCAAACTGATGATAGATACTAATTGATACAATGTTAACTATATAAGTTATCTAACGCTTCTTGTATTATAAATCTCTCTCTAAATACATACTCTATCATCTTTTTTTCTTTATTAATTATCAGAGAATTTGTAATAACTCTTTTATCATTAACATATCTTATTCCTTTTAGTAAAGCGCCATTTGTAATACCAGTAGCATAGAATTGTATTTTTTCTCCACAAGCCATTTCATTTGCAGAGTATTTTTTACCTATATCAATTATACCCATTTCTTTTGCACGTATTGCTTGTATCTCGTTTTCGAATATTAATCTTCCCTGCATCTGACCTCCTATAGAAACTACTGCTGCCGCTGCAAGAACGCCCTCAGGTGCGCCCCCAATTCCATAATACATGTCAACTCCATGTTTCTCGCTACAAATTTCAAGTATTGCACTAATATCTCCATCACTTATTAACTTCACTCTTGCTCCCGTAGAATGTATTTTTTTTATCAACTCTATATGTCTTGGGCGATTTAATATTACAACACATAAATCACAAATATCACATTTTTTTGCTTTTGCTAAAGCATTAATATTTTCCTCTGGTGTTGCATCAAGATCAACTAAATTTTTCGGTAAATTACACCCTATAGCAATTTTATCCATATAAACATCTGGCGCATGTAATAACCCCCCTCTCTCAGATATTGCCATCACTGAGATTGCACCATAAGCATTGTTTGCACATAGTGTAGTACCTTCTAATGGATCTACCGCTATATCAATTGCAGCTTGTTTTTTTATTACAGGTAGAAAATTTTCTTTTTCAATATTGTCAATATCATTGCTATCATTATTCCACAATGATCCCAATTTCTCACCAATATATAACATTGGCGCATCATCTCTTTCACCCTCACCTATCACAATCCGCCCAAAGATTGGCAATCTATTTAAACTTCTACGCAAAGAATCAGTTGCAGCAGCATCCGCTCCTTTCTCATTTCCACGCCCTATCCATTTATAACATCCAATAGCTGCCATTTCTGTTACTTCTAATAAATTCATATAATTTTTTTAATAAATTCATTAACTTAATTGATAAAATCTTTAATTTACAGCTTCATGACAAACTATATTTAGCACTTTCTGTGGTACATAAATAACCTTAAAAATCTTTTTATCCTGTATATATGATAAAATCTTCGGCATACTAGTTGCAATTTTTTCTACCTCATCCTGTGTAGAATCAATAGATACTTGCATAGTACAACGTAATTTACCATTGATTTGCACAGCAATTACAATTCTATCAACTGCAAGTAACTCTAGATTTGCTACAGGCCAATCTGTGTGAGAGGCTATTGGCTTTTTATCATATAGCATTTCCCATATCTCTTCTGTTATATGTGGTGTTATAGGATTCATCAATCGCAATAAGACAGAAAAAGCATATTTTTGCATTATAATATCACTACTTGACATTAGAATATTACTAAAATTCCTAATATATGCTACAGCTTTATTAAATTGCATCTTATTAAAGCTCTCTGTAACATCTACAATTGCTTTATTTACTGCTTTTTCTAAAATTCTATCCTTACTTTCAGATACTTGATCGTGTGTTTGAGTGTTTAATTTTTTTAGAAGATTTAATGCAAACTTATAAAGTTTAAGAAGATATTTATATACTCCCTCTATACCATCTTCACTCCATTCTATATCTTTTTCTGGTGGAGAATCGGAAACTATAAACATACGTATAGCATCTGCACCATATTTTGAGACAACATCATCTAAAGCAATAATATTCTTTTTCGATTTACTCATTTTTTCAATGCCACAATATATCACTCTTTCTCCACTTTCTGCACTGCGATACTCATTATTATTGAATACAACTTCGTTTGGGTACAGCCATTTACCTAGACTATTTTTATAGCTTGCATGACAAACCATACCTTGAGTAAGGAGATTTTTAAATGGCTCTGTTATATCCAAGTAACCACATTTTTTAAGTGCTTTAGTAAAGAAACGAGCATATAAAAGATGTAATACTGCATGTTCTATACCGCCTATATATTGATCAACTGGAAGCCAATAATTCGAAACTTCTTTGTCTATTGCTTCCTGTGAATTAGGAGAGCAGAATCTTGCAAAATACCAAGAAGACTCAATAAAAGTATCAAATGTATCTGTTTCACGTTCCGCTACAGCATCACATATATAACAATTTACATATTTCCAAGTTGGGTGATTAGCAAGTGGGTTACCTACTTTATTAAAATCAATATCATCTGGTAATGTTACAGGTAAATCTTTTCGTAATACTGGCACAATACCACATTTAAAACAATGTATTATCGGAATAGGAGTCCCCCAATATCTTTGTCTTGAAATTCCCCAATCTCTCAATCTGTAATTTATTTTTCTTTGTCCTAGTCCCAATAATTCAATTCTTTTTATTACTTCAATTTTCGCTTCTTGAGTATTTAGACCATTAAGAAAATGGGAATTAATCATGATCCCCTCTCCTATAAAAGCCTTTTTTTTGATATCTATTTTTGATATTTGAGATATTTCTTTTTTACTTTCTTGCTCAACTACTTGTATTATTGGAAGTGAGTACCGAATAGCAAATTCATGATCACGATCA